>DATCQI010000056.1:0-17039 GCA_036569545.1 Rugosibacter sp.
TTTTCCTTATGGACGTGAGCCCGTAGGGAAAGGCCAAGCAGCCGCAGGATTAAGTGAAGACTTAATCCCTGGGGTTGCAGCGGTGGATGGTTTTGCGACGGGTTTTGCAGCTGGTTTCTTAGCAACCGCTTTCTTGGCGGCTGGTTTTGCAGCCGGCTTCTTAGCAGCCACTTTCTTGGCGGCTGGTTTTGCAGCTGGCTTCTTAGCAGCCGGTTTTTTTGCGGCGACTTTTTTTGCGGCTGGTTTTTTGGCGACCGCTTTTTTGGCGGCTGGCTTTTTAGCAGCTGCTTTTTTCACTGCGGGCTTTTTAGGAGCGACTTTCTTGGCTACCGGTTTTTTAGCAACCGCTTTTTTGGCGGCTGGCTTTTTAGCAACTACCTTTTTCGCCGCTGGTTTGGCGGCTACTTTTTTCGCTGCGGGTTTAGCCGCTGCTTTTTTCACAACTGGCTTTTTAGCAGCAACTTTTTTCGCCGCTGGTTTGGCAGCAGGCTTCTTCGCTGCCGGTGCCGTGGCTATTTTTTTCTTTACAACCATGGTGATTCTCCTTAACAAGTTAACAGGGAAGAGCCGCTTCTTTGTTTAATACAACCCAAATGGGTTGATATGGATTATCCATGCCTTTAATGCATTTGAAAACAATGAACTCCGACTGTTTATCCGCCTATCAATTTGTTTTGATTTACTCCCTGGCATCAAAAAACTAATGTCTTTGGCATAAATCACGCTCAACCCGTGCTATTTGAAAAGCATAAATTAAACGGATAAAACTCAGACCGTCGTGGATTTTTATCCGAATTACGCGGCAGGATAAATGACACTATCCCAGTCAAACAGGGGACCGGGGTCTGTTTTACGTCCGGGAGCTATCTCGCTATGGGCAACAACGGCTTGTATAGGATGACGCATCCGCAGATCAGCTAAGACGGCATTGAGCGTTGCGTATTGCGCCTTTTCAAAATAGTGCTCTTCGCAACCTTCTAGCTCAATGCCGATTGAAAAATCATTGCACCGATCACGGCCTGCCCACTCAGAAACTCCCGCATGCCATGCGCGTTTCCATAGCGATACAAATTGAATCAATTCGCCATTGCGCCGTATCAGAAAATGCGCAGAAACTCGCAGGTGGGATATTTCGCGGTAATAAGGATGCTCTTCCGGATTGATCTGATTAGTGAACAAATCAATAATGCCCTGGCCCCCAAATAGTCCTGGTGGCAAGCTGATGGCATGAACTACGACAAGACAAATATCGTTTTCTACTGGACGCTCGTCAAAATTAGGCGAAACAATGTGCCTCACCTCAGGCAACCACCCATCATCTGTTTCGGCACCAGGCAATGAACTCATTCTGTCATGTCCAAACGCGCCATACGATAGCGTAGCGAGCGGAAAGTGACGCCAAGCAAGCGGGCAGCAGCCGTACGGTTGTTATGGGTAGCTTTGAGCGCATCCAAAATCATTTGTTGCTCAACCTGATCCAGCTTATCCTGCAATGTAATAGGTGCTGTGGATAAATTTTCAGATCGGGTCAAGGGCAAACCGAGGTCAGCGATTTCGATATAGCTGCCATCCATCATTGCCAGCGCTCTCTCAAGGATATTTTCAAGCTCACGCACATTCCCGGGGAACAGATGCCTGCGCAACTCTTTGGCTGCCGCAGGAGAAAGTGAGGGCGACCTTATACCGGCTGCACGAGCTAGCCGATCAAGAATATAAGTTGCCAGCAATGGAATATCTTCGTGACATTCCCTTAACGCAGGCATGCGTAACTCAATCACATTGAGTCGGTAAAACAGGTCTTGACGAAAACGTCCTTCGTCAACCAGGCTCTTGATATCCTGATGCGTCGCGCAGATCACACGGACATCCACATCATCTTCGGTAGGCGCACCTATTTTACGTACCCGTTTTTCCTGGATCACGCGCAGCAACTTGACTTGCATGGCTAAAGATAAATCGGCCACTTCGTCAAGAAACAGCGTCCCTCCATTAGCTGCCTGAAAAAAGCCGTCGCGATCCTCATTCGCCCCAGTAAATGCACCCCGGCGATAACCAAAGAATTCGCTCTCCATCAGATTTTCAGGAATGGCACCGCAGTTGACTGGCACAAACGCGCGATCACGCCGCGCACCTAGCTGATGGATTAATTGCGCGGCTAATTCTTTGCCGCTACCAGACTCGCCCGTAATATGGACCGGAGCCTGACTACGCGCAACGCGCTCAATAAGCGCGCGCACTTGCTGTATCGCGGGCGAATCGCCGAGCAGCCGAGCCTCAGCGCCTATTCCGCGCGCTGGCTCTGCACCGGATAATTCTAATGCCAATTTGACCAGATTTCTTAGTTGATCCAGTGAAACGGGCTTGGTAACGTAATCAAATGCGCCCTCCTTTAATGCGGCGACTGCATTTTCGGTACTGCCATAAGCGGTGACTACGGCTACCGGCAGGTCGGCCATGGCTTCATTCACATAACGCACCAAGTCCAACCCTGTGCCATCGGGTAAGCGCATATCAGTCAGACACAATTGGTAGCGCTGGCTCGCCAGCATGGCGCGGGCTTCTGCGAGGGTTCCCGCGCAATCTACTTCAAGCCCCATGCGTACAAGGGTTAGATCAAGCAGTTCACGAATGTCCGCTTCGTCATCTACAATCAAAATGCGGTTAGCTTCTCCGCGCCGCCGACGCTGCATCTTTACAGACATAGTTCTCCTTCAACCGTCATTCGAAAATGTGCGCCAAAACCATTGGGCAATAAATTAGGCAAGAGCTCCAAGCGCGCCTTGTTTGCCTCGCATAACTCTCGCGCAATATAGAGCCCCAGCCCCGTTCCAGCACCATGCGTCGTAAAAAAAGGTTCAAATACCTGAGTGCGCAAGGATTCTTCAATCCCGCATCCATCATCACTGATATGCAATTCAATGCTGTTTGCGCCGATGTTTTTTGCGGATACGCGAATCGCACCTTCGGCAGCACTGGCATGCCGCAATGCATTCACCAGAAGATTCCACAGCACGCGATGCAGATGTCCGCGATCAAACCACACCTTCAGGCCTTCTGCCTCGGTTACGCGAATACGGCTTGCAGCTGTAGCGTCATGTAGCCCTATTTCTTCCATAAAGCCATTAATAAATCTTGGCCAATCGATTAGCTCAGGAGATGTCTGGTCGCTGCGACCAACTTCCAGCACTTCGGTTACCAACCGATTAAGGCGTAACGTATTATCGTGGATAATGTGGGCGAGTCGTTGTCGAACAATATTTTTGTCATCCTCGGCCAAAAGCTCTGACGCATGACTGATCGCCGCCAGTGGATTACGAATTTCATGCGCCATATTTGCCGTCAGCCGGCCAAGTGCTGCGAGCTTTAGCTGTTGCGACTGAAAGTGCACCTGCGCCATATCTTCCAGATAAAGCAAAGAATCCCCCTGCATGCTCGAAGGCGGCAAGTAGCGCACCCGCAAGTGGCGATTTGTTTCGTGGAAATAAAAGGTCTCTGTTATCTCAACGTGGTTCACTTGCCAAATCCAAAAGCGTTCTGCAAGTAATCCTCTTAGATATTGCGGGTTATCTTGCAGCGGCATATCCAGCAAGATTCGTGCTTGCGGATTGCTCATATGCACCTGCTGTTCGCTATCAACGACCAGCACACCGCCTTCCATATCGCGAATAATTTGCTCACTAATTCGCAATTGCGCATCGAGTTGCTGCCCCCGTTCAAGCGCCAGGAATTCATTGGCCACTACGCGCTTTGCCAGCATTCGGGCGGCTATTGCCGCCGCAAAAAAAGCCAGGCAGGTAATCCCTGCGCTAAAAAAATCAGCGGGTTCGTTTTCAATCACCAACGCCCACCAACTTTCTTCGAGCAATACGGCAACTGAGGCCAGCGCCGCATAAAACAACACCATGCGCCCCTGACCTACCAGCCCAGCTCCCGAAACGACTACCAGCAACAACGTTGCGATCCCGCTTTTCTGACCGCCGCTGGCAAACATCATGAGCGTCAAGGCCAGGATATCAATTACCACATGGACAGTCAGCTGTACATCAAAGTAACGTTTTTTCCATAACTGTACACCCAAAAAAATCAATGAAAGCAGCAAATAGACACTGCCAACGTTGCGGAATAAATGGACATTTTGATCGCCCAGGCTCACTGTGTCGCCAAAGATAACTACCGCCCCCAGAAAGAAAAGAGCAAGGCTCACACGGTAGATGGAAAAAAACAACAAAGAGCGCCAGAAAGAAGCCTGCGTTTGATTAAACTCGGCTCCCAAACTTTGCCCGATCATTCCTTCACCCCTAGCTGACGATGGGCGGTGCAACAATAAAACTCACAGGTGCCGGATGCACGATCGTTGGCAATCGCCTCGGATTGCGGAAGGTAAACTCCACAATAAGCGCAGGGAACCATCCCTTCTGATGCAGGGGTATGGGGTGGCTGAACACCGGGCGGCTGTCGATTCTTCCTGATAAAGCGAAGATAAACGAAAACAATGAATGTTATTAAAAGGAGGAGTTTTGCCACAAAATCACCCGTCTATGCTTGAAGGTGATGGTCGGGGTGAGAGGATTCGAACCTCCGACTCCTGCGTCCCGAACGCAGTACTCTACCAGGCTGAGCTACACCCCGACGGTGAGTGGATACCAATGAACGATACAAACAATGCCGCAAAAAAATAGCCAGAGAAACTACGAGACCTAGCACTGTTACTGACATGGCGTCGTTAAAAACCTCTTAGCACGGCAAAGTCGGCGAATTGTATCAGCGTTTGTTTGAATATTGAGTCTGGCAAGAGCACTAGAGCCGCCTTCGCCGCTTCCGCTTCTGCGACTCCATGCCGCCGAGCACTCGCCAGTGCGCCACTAGAATGCACGGCGGATAGGACTTCTGAAAACAATTTCTTGTCCGCCGTTTCAATGGCTGTACGCACTAATGCTGCCTGCGCCGCTGTGCCATTTAGCATGGCGTGAATCAAGGGCAAGGTGGTTTTTCCTTCGGCCAAATCGTCGCCCAAGTGCTTGCCAGTTTCAATCTCATTGCCAGAATAATCAAGCACGTCATCTATCAACTGAAATGCCGTACCAATATGCATGCCATACATTGCTAACGCTTCTTCCAGCGCAGGTTCGACACGACTAATGATAGCCCCCAAACGCGCTGCTGCTTCAAACAACTTGGCCGTTTTGTAATGAATCACTTGCAGATAATCCGTAACCGATAAATCGGCATTGCCGCAATTCATTAACTGTAATACTTCACCTTCAGCCATCACATTGGTGGCATCAGCGAGCACTTTCATCACCCGGATATCACCAATTTCGACCATCATCTGAAAGGAGCGGGAGTGCAGAAAGTCACCGACCAAAACGCTGGCGGCACTGCCAAAAACTGCATTGGCGGTATCGCGACCACGACGCAATGAGGATTCATCGACCACATCGTCATGCAGCAGGGTGGCGGTATGGATGAACTCGACCACGGCAGCGAGTTCGTGATGCACCGTGCCAGAATAGCCGCAGGCGCGTGCCGCTAACAACAATAGCGCAGGCCGCATGCGCTTGCCGCCTGCCGAAATAATGTACTCTGCAACTTGCCGTATCAAGACAACATCGGAGTGCAAACGAGTGCGAATCATTTGATCAACGGCATGCATATCCGTATCGATCGGGGAATACAGAGTAGAAAAATTCACGGCAAGGCTATTGGATAAATGACTCATGTTAGAGAGCGTAACGAAATGCATCAAAGAAGTTGCAACAATCGAGGCATTTTATGACGTTATGCGCCAGTTAAAGCCAGCTTTTGGATTTGAGCAATTTTTTTATCAAAGGCCACTGCCTGCGGCTGACAGGAATACACTCACTGATGTCAGACAACATAACATGCCAATAATCTTCTTTGCTGTCTTCAACACCATTGCGCTTCAGACCAATCACTGCGCCAGATGCAACCAGACAATTTCGATGAACGCGCAAGAAATGGTCAGAAAACTCCTCCTCCAGCTTGACCAAGGATTCCTCGAGCAGATACTCGCGCTCTGCCGTGCGCGCCGTAACGTATTTCTGCTCTGCTTTCAAATAAAGAATATCGGTGACAGGCACCAGCAGAATGCGGCCGCGCTCGAAACAAGATAAATGCCGCCGTGTTGCCAACGCCGACTTTTCAAGACGCTCTACTTCATCCGGATGACGCACGGCTTTCTGCAAAGCCACCGCAAGACGCGCTGCACGCACCGGCTTGACAAGGTAATCCAGCACGGCCAGCTCAAAAGCGCTCACAGCATATTGATCATAGGCCGTGACAAAGATCACGGCCGGCGCCTTAGGCCAGCACGCAAGATGGCGCGCAAACTCGACGCCATCCATACCAGGCATGCGGATATCGACCAAGGCAATATCGCAGGGATGCGTTTGTATTAACGCTAACGCACTATGACCATCATGCGCTTCGGCAACAACTGTGGTGGGAACCTCCGCCGCGATATCGTCTAGCAAATCTCGTAGGCGCGAACGGGCGAGCACTTCATCATCCACCAACAGCAGACGTAACGGCGCACGCATCATGCATCGTACGTTCGGTAGGGAAATTCAATCAATACGTGGAAACGACCTTCCCGGATTCCCGTCGTCATTACGGCTTCGAGTTCAAAAAAAAGCAGCAAGCGTTCACGAATATTGGCCATTGCCATTTGATTCCCCTGCGCGTTGCGCGTGTCTGTCGATAAGGTGTTTGAAAGCTCTAGCCGTACGCGGTTATTCACCTGCTCACAGCGAATCAGGATATCTCCCGGTTGAGTCGATGGTTCAATGCCGTGATAAACAGCATTTTCCAGTAAAGGCTGCAACATGAGTGGCGGCACCATTGAGTCAGGCGGACAAGAGGCCATATCCCACTGCACCTGAATGCGCTCGCCCAACCGGAGCCGCTCCAGATTAAGGTATTGCCGCGCTACAGCGATCTCCTCTGATAACGGTACAAGTGTTCGGTTTTCCCGCATCAGTACCCGAAACAAATCAGAGAGCTCCTCTAAAGCACTTTCAGCACGTTTGGGGTCTGAGCGCATCACCCCAAGAACCGCATTTAATGTATTGAACAAGAAGTGGGGGCGAATGCGCGCAGTCAACGCCATCAGACGCGCCTCAGCTAAAGCCGGTAATTGCGCACGCGCCACCAGATCGAACCAGACCAGCAACAAATAGGTAGTGACGACTGACCATATCGCCGCGCGTCCCAGTCCAATCTGCGTCCACTTCATGACTATAAAAAAATCATGCACCGCAGCGGTTACCAACAAAACCAACAACAGAATCACTCCCCTTCCCGTACGCCGGGGCAAGGGGGTCACCCATTCAGAAACCAGCGAGAGCACCGCCAGATTAAGTAACAGCAAGGGCTCGAGCAGAACTGCCATCTCAGTGAGTTCTGCAAAGACGTGTGTCCAGTCACGATTCACTGCCAGAGCACTCAACACCATGGCCAAATTCACCACGAGAAATATGCGCACCCACAAAGCGCTCTGACGGAAGTCAGGCAGACCGGATGTCGCCAGGTTTCCCGTTATACTTGGCATGTGTTTCCGCATATATTTCCCAATGGATTTTAAACTTTAAATTTCAGTTGCATGCACCGCACTTTTTGCGCACTGTGTTGCACACCACAGCTTTACACTGATTATGACAGAACCTACACAACCCATTCCCGACAAAGCCTGGTCTGGTCGTTTCTCCGAGCCGGTCTCTGATCTGGTCAAACGATATACTGCCTCGGTTTTCTTTGACAACCGGATGTGGCGTCAGGATGTGCGCGGCTCGCTAGCGCATGCCCGCATGTTGTCGCAGCAAGGCATCATCACAAATGAAGACCTGGCCACCATAGAACGTGGCATGGCTTTGATCAGTCAGGAAATCGATAGCGGTCAATTCCACTGGAATCTTGATGATGAGGACGTTCATCTCAATATCGAAAAACGCCTCACTGCACTTATTGGCGATGCAGGCAAGCGTCTGCACACCGGCCGCTCACGGAATGATCAAGTCGCCACCGATATTCGCCTTTGGTTACGCGATGCGATTGATGATATTAGTGAGTTACTGCGTGCACTGCAAAAATCGCTGCTCACTCTGGCTGAAGCGCATAGTGATACTCCGCTGCCAGGTTTTACACACTTGCAAGTCGCGCAACCAGTGACCTTTGGACATCATCTGCTAGCGTATTTTGAAATGTTCCAGCGTGATCGCGAGCGATTCACTGATTGCCGTCGTCGCGTTAATCGTCTGCCGCTAGGCGCCGCAGCACTGGCAGGCACGACCTTTCCCATCAGCCGCGAAACGGTTGCCCTAGAGCTTGGGTTTGAAGGCATTTGCGAAAACTCACTGGATGCCGTATCTGATCGCGACTTTGCGATCGAGTTCTGCGCTGCCGCCGCACTCGTGATGACCCACATTTCACGACTTGCAGAAGAGCTCGTGCTCTGGATGAGCCCGCGGGTAGCCTTTATCGATCTGCCGGATCGCTTTTGCACCGGCTCTTCCATCATGCCGCAGAAAAAAAATCCGGATGTGCCCGAGCTTGCGCGAGGAAAAACAGGGCGCGTCTACGGCCATCTCATGTCGTTGCTCACGCTGATGAAAGCACAGCCGTTGGCATACAACAAAGATAACCAGGAAGATAAAGAACCACTTTTTGACACCGTCGATACACTTGTAGATACCCTGCGCATTTTCGCCGAGATGGTGCCCGGCATTCGCGTCAAATCCGAAGCCATGGCGGCGGCACTTCGTCAAGGTTATGCAACAGCAACTGACCTGGCCGATTATCTGGTGAAGAAAGGACTCCCCTTTCGGGATGCCCATGAAGCGGTTGCCCGAGCGGTACGCACTTGTGAAAGCCGGGGTTGTGATCTGGCAGCGCTTACCTTGGAAGAATTACGCTCATTTTCGCCACTTGTCGATACCCAGGTGTTTGAAGTCTTGACCATTGCCGGCTCGCTCGCAGCCCGTGATCACCGCGGGGGCACAGCGCCAGCACAAGTGCGCGCCGCTATCGTCCGCGCGCATACCCTGCTTTGATGTAGTAAAACCAGGGCAATGAAGCAGCCTGAGCGGATTGGCAAATACGAGATACGCGGCAAACTCGGTGAGGGGGCAACCTCTGTTGTTTATTTGGGTTATGACGTTTTTGCCTCACGCGAGGTTGCCATCAAGCTGATTTCTCCTGATGTATTGCGCGATAAAGAACGAGGACACCAGTATCGACGCCTGCTTCTGACAGAAGCTTCCCTGGCAGGCCGACTTCAACATCCACATATCGTACAGATTTTTGATGCGGTACTCGATGAAGAACAAAGCTTCATTGTTATGGAATACGTGCCAGGGGGAACATTAGAGGGCTTTTGCAAAACCAGCAATCTATTGCCCATTGATCGGGTCGTGGAAATCATCTTCAAATGCACGCGGGCACTCGACTATGCCTACCGCGCAGGCATTACCCACCGCGACATTAAACCCGCCAACATTCTGCTGGTGCAAAAAAATGGGGGGAACTCTGCTGATGGATCGGCTGTAGCTACGGTCAAATCCACTGGGGACATCAAAATCTCTGACTTTGGTGCTGCGCTGATCAGCAGTAGCGAGCATACACAAACACAGGTTTCAGGCATCGGCTCGCCTGCTTACATGTCGCCACAGCAACTGCGTGATGAACCGTTGACCCAGCAGACGGATATTTATTCGCTAGGTGTCGTGATGTACCAATTGATTACAGGAAGACTTCCGTTTGAGGCGTCTTCTCACTTCGGCATGATCTACCAGATATGCAATACCGAACCTCCTCCGCCCGCCATGTTTCGCGCAGATATCCCGCCAGGCGTTGAAGCGGTTATCAAGCGCGCCATGCAAAAAGAGCTGGCAACCCGCTACCAAACATGGGAAGAATTTTCCCATGACCTTGCACAATCATTCCGCAATACGCAGTTGTCAGCAGAGCATTACTCTTTCCCTGACAGCGCGAAATTTGAAACGCTTCGCGCCCTGCCATTCTTTGCCGAGTTTTCCGAGGTCGAGATTTGGGAAGTCGTGCGCCTTTCGCGCTGGGGTGAGATTACGCCACGGACTGTCATCATGAAAGAGGGGGAACCCGGCGATTTTTTTGCATTTTTGCTGGAAGGCGAACTGAGTATAGAAAAAAACAAACGGCACCTGGTTACGCTGCATGCCGGTGAATGCTTTGGTGAAATGGCGATCATTCAAAAAGGACGCCATGAGCGCGGTGCCGATGTCGTTGCGACAACCAATGCCCGAGTGGTAACGATCCCGTCACAGGCATTACAGCACAGCTCGAATGCCTGCCGAATGCACTTTTATCAAGGGTTTCTTGATGTCATTGCCGGCCGCCTGGCGGATGCAAACCAACGGCTTGCATCGCTTTAGGAAACGCTAAACCCCGCTGAATTTAATCAGTGGGCGCCAGCGGTGAGATCAATACATTTCTGCAGATCACCCGCCTCATACATCTCAGTCATGATGTCGCTCCCGCCCATGAACTCACCTGCGATGTACAACTGTGGAACCGTTGGCCAATTTGCATAATCCTTGACGCCTTGACGTATTTCCGGGTCAGCTAACACGTCCACCGTGAGCAAGTTTTTTACGCCGCACGCATTGAGAATTTGTATGGCACGCGATGAAAAGCCACACTGCGGAAACTGCGGCGTGCCTTTCATGAACAATACGACAGGGCTGCTGGTTACAAGCTCGTGAATTTTTTTCTGGGTATCCATGGCAATCTCCAAGATAACTGCACAAAATAACTGAGTAAAAAGATCAGGTATTCTATCGGGCTGGTCTTGCCGCCGTCAAGCAGTTATGGCTTGCCCATAGTTCGAAAGCACCAACCCATTGGAGCATCTCAAAAAGTCGGCGTTGGTGAGACGGCGATATGATTAAAGCGCTGTCTCAATTAACGACTTCAGTATCCCTCAAAATTGATTTGTAAGGTATCGATCAACTTGACGTCTATTGTTGAGTCTAACAATTCCTCGAAGGAGACTGTTCTGATGCATTTTTTAAAAAATCCTCATATCCTGCCTTCTGAAATTACCCCACACGTGGTTTACACGCGTCGTCGCGAGTTTTTACAACTCTCGACAGGCTTGGTCATTGCGGGGCTGCTTCCAGAAGCACAGGCCAGACTTGGCCCCGGCAAAGCTAGTGCTTTTTCAACAACTGAAGCGCCCACATCGCTAAAAAATGTGACCAGTTATAACAACTTTTACGAGTTTGGAACGGGAAAAGAAGACCCGGCAGAGCACGCCCACACCCTACGCACCAAGCCGTGGACAGTCTCTATTGAAGGTTTGGTAAAAAAACCAAGAACTCTGGGCATGGAAGACATTCTTAAACTCGCCCCTTTGGAAGAACGAATCTATCGCCTGCGTTGCGTTGAAGGATGGAGCATGGTGATTCCCTGGCTCGGTTTTCCGTTGGCGAGCTTGCTGAGACAAGTCGAACCCCTGGGCAGCGCCAACTATGTTGAATTAATCACCGTAGTGCAACCAGATACCATGCCTGGCATACGCCGTGGCGTTCTGGATTGGCCGTATACCGAAGGCTTGCGTTTGGATGAAGCCATGCACCCGCTAACAATTATGGCAGCGGGGCTGTATGGAGACATCTTGCCAAACCAGAATGGTGCGCCACTGCGGCTTGTGGTTCCCTGGAAATATGGCTTCAAAAGCGGAAAATCGATTGTCAAAATTCGCTTCACCGATAGGGAACCGCGAACAACCTGGATGAAATCAAGTCCCAGTGAGTATGGCTTTTATTCAAACGTTAATCCTGCTGTAGATCACCCGCGCTGGAGTCAGGCAAATGAGCGCCGCATTGGCGAGTTTTTTAAACGGAAAACTTTGCTCTTTAATGGATATGCAGATCAAGTCGCTCAACTATATGCCGGACTGGATTTGAGGAAATACTTTTGAATTCGAAAGGGTTGAAAGTCTTCGTTTTTACTGCCAGTCTGGTACCGTTAGGCTGGTATGCATGGGGAATTCAAACAGATAATCTTGGCGCAAATCCGATTGAAGCAGTCACTCGCGGGTTGGGTACCTGGGCGCTAAATTTTTTGCTGATTACCCTAACAGCCACTCCGCTACGACACTATACCGGCTGGACTTGGCCTCTTACCATTCGGCGCATGCTAGGCCTGTTTTCTTTTTTCTATGCCAGTCTTCACCTGACAACTTATCTTTGGTTTGATCAATTTTTTGACTGGTTAGCCATAGGCAAGGATATATTCAAACGCCCATTCATCACGGTGGGAATGGCAACGTTTCTCCTGCTGATACCCTTGGCTGCGACATCCAATGCACGAGCAATACGCAAACTTGGCGGACGTCGCTGGCAACACTTGCACCGCATGGTTTACCTCTGTGGCATTTTAGCTGTGCTGCACTACACTTGGATGGTCAAAGCAGACATCAGCAAGCCGCTCATTTACTGGGCAATACTTGCTGCACTCCTATGTGCACGCGGGCTGTGGAGAATGCAAAAATACTGCACCCCCAGTAAAAAGCAGCACTCACTGCATTAAACCAGCTCAGTATTAAAAACCCTAATGAAGTATGCGAGGCATCGACAATAAAAATTCAGCAACCGGTGCCTCAAACTGCATCCCGTCCTCTGCAATCATTTGATAAGTCCCGCGCATTGTGCCAACCGGGGTAGCAAGCTGACATCCGCTGGTATATTCAAAACTTGCACCAGATTTGAGAATGGGCTGGTTGCCAACAACACCCAAACCGCGCACCTCCTGCACATGCCCATCGGAATCCGTGATGATCCAGTGCCGCGAAATAAGTTGTGCAGCCACACTCCCCATGTTAAGAATCCTGATGCCATAAGCAAACACATAGCGACTGATTGCTGGATCAGATTGCTCACCAATATAATGTACGGTAGCAACTATCTTGATTTGATATTTTGTTTCATCATTCATAGCGACTCATTGAACACCATTCTTAATTGAGGATCAAGGAGAAACGTAGCTGCGGCTATATAATCAAACCAGATTAGCTGCCAGATTAAGTTCCAGTGAGTTGATGCCAGCCTTTGCTTCTTCGTTTCTACTTCTACTTAAGTGCTCTTTACTAAGCGCCTAATATGTCATCCGAAAAGCCTTCCTCTAGCTCTTCTCCCTTCATTAGCCAACTGCTCAATGCTGGCATCAGCTCGGATGATGATGATGAAGCTCGCCTCAATAAGTCGTTATTGATGCTAGCTACTGGCTTATTCACCATAACAGCAATGTTGTGGCCATTAATATATTCGGCACTAGGAAAATCATTCTCGACGACATTACCTTTTCTGTTTCAATTGACACTAACGGGCAATATGTTGTTGTACATCAAGACCCGTAATTTCGATTTTTTCCGTGTGACTCAACTGGGGGCCTTTCTTTTTCTTCCGTTTGTTACTCAGTGGGCAATGGGGAACTTTATTTCTTCAAGCGGTATCATATTATGGGCGCTGATTGCGCCAATCGGCGCGCTATTGTGCATTGGCGCGAATCAATCCATTGGATGGTTTATTGCCTGGGCCGCATTAACCGCAATTTCCGGTGCGATGGACTACTATTTAGCCGACCTAATTTTTTCTGCTAAAAATGACTTCATCCCTATTCGTACGAGCCTGGTATTTTTCGCTATTAATTTTATTGCTGTAGCAGCAAGTATTTTTTTGTTATTGCGCTACTCCATACTTGAAAAACGCAAAATGCAAAAAAGGCTGGAAGAAACCTATGCTCAGTTGTTAGTCCAACAAGACCGTGCAGAAAGTTTATTGTTAAACATATTGCCTGCACCTATAGCCGATCGCTTAAAGAGTACGAACCAAACAATTGCCGATGGTTTTGCAGATGTCACGGTGATGTTTGCTGATATCGTCAACTTTACTCAACTTGCCGCAAGCCTTTCCCCTAGCCAAGTATTTACTACGCTTAATCAAATATTTTCTGCCTTCGACGAGCTAGCAGGGAAATATGGCCTGGAAAAGATAAAGACAATTGGTGATGCTTACATGATCGCTGGCGGTCTTGATAACAACTGCCCAGACTATGCACATGCAATCGCCGATATGGCCATTGAAATGAATGCGACGTTAAGTCAAGATTCTGAAGTTAACCCACTAGCCCTTGGAATACGAATTGGTATTGGCACTGGCCCGCTAATCGCCGGTGTAGTCGGGAAAAAGAAATTCATTTATGACCTTTGGGGCGACACTGTCAATATCGCTAGCCGCATAACTGCTGAAGGACGATCAGGCATGATTCAATGCGATGCGACAACCTATCGAAGATTAGCCAGATCATTTACATTTGAAGGTCCCCAAAGCACTCCGCTCAAGGGAAAAGGAAATGTTGATATCTATAGACTAATAGGGCGAAAAACCATTAACGAATAAGTAAATAACCCGACTCGTCGTCTCCATCACAGGCAGCATCAAGGCACGATTACTTGTGTTGCAGAAGAGCGTATGAGCGATATATATATAACTGGGCCGATGCCTTGGAATACACAGCTTTAATGGTTTCAGAACAGCCTCCCAACCCATTGATACATACCATAAAGATGTCTTGAGCCTTATGGCTCTTCCGTTCAATCACCACCAGCCCCAGAACTTAGCGCCGCTGGTCAGCGCGATCCATAAGCACAGCAAGCACAGCACTTCCTTCTCGTCAGCCAAGACTAGGCAAGCCGCTTTGACGCGCACGCTGCCATCCTGAATTTAGCCGATGACGGCATCGGTAACCGAGAAAATCAACGTCGGTGATACTTCACCATACATCTCTACCAGGCGGCTCTGAGTTTCCCGAACGGTCATGCCTTGGCGTAGAGCGACAGAATTTTCTGTCAAAACCCGTCCCTGACCGTCCCATTACGAGTGTTACCAGAGACATTCTCGACTGGGTCATTCTTGCCTTGGCCTAGGTGCTCAGCCATTTCGATTTCCAGAGCCACTCCGAGCAATATCTTGGCCACCTGCTTGAGTAAGCCGTTCTCACCCTCTCTCATACGGATACCCTAATACTGGTGCAAGACGAAAAGAAACACGACCCATCCGGTTTTCTGCGAGTGTCAATTTGTAACCCATCGTTTCAGCATACTGAGCTGCCTGCATCAGGCCTATGCCCAACCCCTTGCTAGATGGAACAGGGCGAGAAAACAAATCCTTTAGGGTTTTATCTTCAATTTTTTCCCCATTGTCACTTAACTCAAGTGTCGTACCATAATTGCTGGTGGATATTCGGATGGTGACCAAAAGTTCTGTATTTCGTTGGTACTTATCCTCAGCGTTCTGTATCAAATTTTCAGTCACAGTTGAAAAAAGATCCTCCGGCAAGTCTCCGATCACAGATGATGCATCTATTGATATCCAATCGTTTCCTGCAACTCTTTGCTGAAAACTATTCACCCACTCTTGGGCAGATGACAATCTTATTTTTTTACTTTCTTGTGGTGTCTTTAACTTATCAATAGTTTCTGCCAATCTATTGGATATAGCGGGCAATTGGCGGCGTAAAAGCGCTTGATAAGCTTCAGAAAATTCTTCATGCGGTTCATTCACCGCAACACATAACGCATTTAACGTTTGTAAAATATTTTTAATATCATGTGTCAGCCTTGCACCAGTCTCATGTATCGCTTGCATGTACGAAATTTTTTTGAAAGCTATATCTCTTTTTTTATCAATATAAAACTTGAGGAGCAAGCGAGTGGGTAAATTGAAATGGAAATACAGGGTTGTTGTTAACTGATATTGAGTATAAAGGTGCAGCGTTAGTTCCTCATAGTGGAATACAGAGCAATAGCCATTCATAATGCCATACTGACCCGACTCCCTGTCAGCCTCCCAAGTGATGCCAAGCACCCAAGGTAAATATTGCGCCATATTGCAACAGGCTTTTTCTAAAAAAACCTCAGGATCGTCTTCTTGAAAAGCTAAATCAGTCAGCATTGCTAACCACTGATCCATTGGCAATCCGATCGACATGAGGTACCGGGAAAGCAAGTTCCCCAGTCCTGCAAACCCGGCACGGGGATTCCATGCCCAGCCTAGTATCAGCAGCACAATGGCAATAATGCTAATTGATTGAAGCAGCGCTTTAACGTACGAACTTCCTACAAGTAACATTAACACTAAACTGCCGAAGACTAGTAAAGCAAGAGTCAACATGACGATGAGACTGTGGATAAAGTCAACTACGTTATCCTCTCGATTCAGCTCACTCGGTTTAAGCAAAGGAATCATTAAAAAGATAGGTGCAAGTGTTCCGGCATATCCGAGCCACACTAACGCCTCTGGTAACTTTGCGGCCGGCAGGGCGGACGGAACTGCAATTAAAAGTAACGCAACTGCTAAGGATGAAAAGCAATAGAGGTTTGCAAGACGTAAATTCCGCTCTCCAAAAAGCGGAATCTTGCCACCTAGGATTGAGATCAAAATAATGATCCACAATACAAGCACCCATCCATCAAGCCAAATAAGTGTTGTCGCTAGAATGGCTAACCCAAAGACTGCGGTCAAAAACGAAATTCGCTGGCCTTTCCTGACAAAAGGCTGCCAAAGTATAAATAAGCCAATATGGACAAGAAAAAACGCCTTACCAGCCACAGAACCAGCCTCACTCCATAGTGTCAGGTACAAAAATCCTAAAATGGCTGGTAATAGTAAATGTGATAATGAGGACACAAGAATATTAGTTCTAAGATTCAAAAAATGAGTTGCATCGGATAAATACAAAAAAAGCAGAGTAAATCTAGCATCATTCTTGATGTAGTTATCACCTGACGGGGCCCGACCCGAAGTTCTTTTTTCACTATTAACGGTACCTAAGCCGCATAAAATACCTAACTTTCCCCATAAAAAAACCCCCTCAAGGTATGAGCTTGAGGGGGTTTTACAAGGGGAGTCTGGCGTTGACCTACTTTCTCGCACGGTGAAGTGCAATATCATTGGCGCAGAGGCGTTTCACGGTCCTGTTCG
>DATCQI010000057.1:0-5018 GCA_036569545.1 Rugosibacter sp.
GCTGTGCTGATGGCAATTTATACGCTCGTTATTTTTGCGGCGGTTTTAGCAGGAGTTACCAGTTCGCATGAGGCCTGGCAAGGCTTTATGGGGCATGGTGTGGTGCGTTTTGTCACCTTTTTATTCATCATCAGCCTGGGCTACCATGCGTGGGTTGGCGTGCGCGATATCTGGATGGACTACATCAAGCCCACCAGCGTTCGCATTCTGTTGCATGTCCTGACACTGCTGGCGCTGGTGGGCTATGCCGGTTGGGCAATTCAGATTATCTGGAGGCTGTAAGAGTGACTTATACCGTACGTAAGTTTGATGCTGTTGTTGTGGGTGCAGGCGGTGCTGGTCTGCGCGCTGCGCTGCAGTTGTCTGAATCCGGCTTGAAAACAGCCGTGCTCACTAAAGTGTTTCCTACGCGGTCGCATACCGTAGCTGCGCAAGGTGGGGTGGCGGCATCCCTGGGGAATTCTGAAGAAGATAACTGGCACTGGCACATGTATGACACCGTCAAAGGGTCTGACTGGCTGGGGGACCAGGATGCAATCGAGTTCATGTGCCGTCAGGCCAATCAGGCCGTGGTCGAACTGGAACACTACGGGATGCCGTTTGATCGCGTCGATAACGGAAAAATTTACCAGCGCCCGTTTGGCGGGCACATGTCCAACTTTGGCGAAAAGCCGGTGCGTCGGTCCTGTGCGGCGGCGGACCGTACAGGTCACGCGATGTTGCATGCCCTGTATCAGCGGAATATCAAAGTCAATACGCAGTTTTTTGTCGAGTGGCAAGCGCTGGATCTGATTCGCGATGCGGATGGCGAAGTGTTGGGTGTTGTCGCGATGGATATGGAAACCAGCGAAGTGGTGGCCTTCCATGCCAAGGCGACTATTTTTGCGACTGGCGGTGCAGGTCGCGTCTACTACTCATCCACGAATGCGTTCATTAATACCGGGGATGGTCTGGGCATGGCAGCGCGGGCGGGTATCCCGCTGGAAGATATGGAGTTCTGGCAGTTTCATCCGACGGGCGTGGCCGGTGCGGGTGTGCTGATCACCGAAGGGGTGCGCGGCGAAGGCGGCATATTGCGCAATGCCGATGGTGAGCGGTTTATGGAGCGCTATGCACCGAATGCGACAGATCTGGCCTCGCGCGATGTGGTTTCCCGCTCGATGCTGACTGAAATCAATGAAGGTCGTGGCGCAGGTCCGTACAAGGATTATGTGTACCTTGACCTGACTCATCTGGACCCACAGGTCATTCTCAAACGTTTACCGAGTATTCATGAAATTGGCATTCAGTTTGCCGGTGTGGATTGTCTGAAAGAATATATTCCTGTTGTTCCCACGTGTCATTATCAGATGGGCGGTATTCCGACAAATCGTTTTGGTCAAGTGGTGGTGACCAAGGGTAATGATTTGTCGTCTCCCGTGCCAGGCTTTTATGCTGCGGGTGAATGCGCCTGTGCTTCGGTGCATGGGGCTAACCGATTAGGGACTAATTCATTGCTCGATCTGCTGGTGTTCGGCAAATCATCAGGTGAGGCTGCTGTTGCCTCGATTCGAGACAATGTTAAAGCGCACAAGCCGTTGCCTGTCGATGTGATCGAAAAGTCCTTGGCGCGTCTGGATCGGTTGAACACACAAAAAGGTGGCTCTAATGTGCATGAAACGCGTGTGTTAATGCAGCGGACGATGCAAAAGCATGCGGGGGTATTCCGCTTTAGCCAGTTGCTCAAAGAGGGCGTCGATAAAATTCTTGAAGTGGCTGAGGCAGTGGCGCGCACAGAAATTCAGGATAAATCGAAGGTGTTCAATACGGCACGCATTGAGGCGCTCGAATTGGATAACCTGATTGAGGTGGCCAAGGCTACGATGATTTCGGCAGAAGCCCGTAAAGAGTCGCGTGGCGCGCATGTGCGCGACGATGCCCACGATACGCCCGACACGCCTGATGGCCGCGATGACAAAAACTGGTTGAAACACACCCTGTGGCACCGCGATGGGAATTGCCTTGATTACAAACCGGTACAAATGAAACCGCTTTCAGTTGATACCATTGAACTGAAAAAGCGTACCTACTAAGAAGGATCCAAGAATGACAACGTCTCTCACCATGCGGACTTACCAGTTCAAAATCTATCGTTACGATCCCGATAAAGACGCTAAACCCTACATGCAGGATATTTCCGTCGTGTGTGATCCGATGGATAAAAAACTGCTGGATGCGATGATCAAGCTAAAAGCCAAGGATGATTCATTGTCCTTTCGCCGTTCCTGTCGTGAAGGCGTTTGCGGGTCGGACGCCATGAACATCAATGGTAAAAATGGCCTGGCCTGTCTGACTGATCTGGCGGCCTTTCCTGAAGGCAAGCCTATTGTGCTGCGTCCGTTACCAGGTTTGCCGGTTGTTCGCGATTTGATCGTGGATATGACGCAGTTCTTTAAGCAATACCTTTCAATCAAGCCATATCTCGTCAATGATGATCCATTGCCCGAGCGTGAGCGCTTGCAGTCACCTGAAGACAGGGAAGAGCTTAATGGCCTTTACGAATGCATTATGTGCGCGTGCTGCACAACTGCATGCCCTTCGTTTTGGTGGAATCCGGACAAATTTGTCGGCCCGGCGGGTTTGCTTGCCGCGTATCGTTTTATTGCTGACACCCGAGATCAAGCGACGAATGAGCGGCTGGATAATCTGGAAGATCCCTATCGTCTTTTCAGATGCCATACGATCATGAACTGTGTGGATGTTTGCCCGAAAGGGTTGAACCCCACCAAGGCGATCGGCAAGATCAAAGAAATGATGGTTCAGCGAGCCGTCTGATTTTTTATCATGCCTGAAGATCGTCATGTTCGCTTGGGAAGGCTGCGCTGGCAATGCCGCCGCGCCTTATTGGAACTGGATTTGCTGTTCGAGAGATTTTGGCAGCAGTACGGTGACACGATTGATCTGCAAGATGAAGTGGCACTGGGGCAGCTGTTAGCGCTGGATGATTATGACTTGTGGGCGCTGGTAAGCGGAACTGAAAAAAGTGATGATCCGCAATTAATACAGATGATTGAGCGCATACGTAACGAATTCGCACCGCTTGCTCATGCATGAATGAGTGGCAACTTTTTTCAACGGTAGTACATAGAGGACTGATCATGAGCACAAACTGTACAGCAAGCTTTTCTGTCGATAGCAAGAACGTTGAATTTCCAGTACTGTCTGGAACGAATGGTAATGATGTCATCGACATCCGGACACTGGGTGCGAAAACAGGCTTGTTTACTTATGATCCTGGCTTTCTTTCCACTGCAAGTTGCCAGTCGAAGGTAACTTACATCGATGGTGATAAAGGCGAGTTGCTTTACCGAGGTTATCCGATTGAACAATTGGCAGGTGAGTGTAATTTTCTTGAAGTGGCCTATCTTCTCAAAAATGGCGAATTGCCCAACATTGAGGAAAAAACAAAATTTGAAGACACTATCAAGCGGCATACGATGGTGCATGAGCAGCTAGTCAAGTTTTATCAAGGTTTCCGGCGCGATGCACATCCAATGGCTGTCATGGTTGGCGTGGTCGGTGCATTGTCGGCGTTCTACCACGAGGCACATGATTCTTCAGACGCAGAACATCGCAGTATTTCGTTTAATCGGCTCATTGCCAAAATGCCGACTATCGTTGCAATGACCTATAAATACAATATTGGCCAGCCATTCATGCACCCGCGCAACGATCTTGATTACACGGCTAATTTCATGCACATGATGTTCGGTACGCCAGCCGAAGAATACAAGCCCAACCCGGTATTAGTGCGCGCGCTGGATGTCATTTTTACTTTGCATGCAGATCACGAACAAAATGCCTCTACCTCGACCGTCCGTCTGGCTGGCTCGTCGGGGGCGAACCCCTTTGCCTGTATTTCTGCCGGGATTGCCTGTCTTTGGGGTCCTGCACATGGGGGGGCAAACGAAGCGTGTCTGCATATGCTGGAAGAAATTGGCGATGTTTCACGTGTGGGGGAATATATCAAGCGTGCCAAAGACAAAAATGACAGTTTCAAATTGATGGGTTTTGGTCATCGGGTCTATAAGAACTTTGATCCCCGTGCAAAGCTTATGAGCAAAGTGTGTGCCGATGTGCTCAGCGAACTGGGTCTGGAGAACGACCGTTTGTTCAAGCTAGCCAAAGAACTGGAAAGAATTGCATTGGAAGACGACTATTTCATTGAAAAGAAACTTTATCCGAACGTTGATTTTTACTCAGGTATTGTGCAAAAGGCGCTGGGTATTCCCACGTCCATGTTCACCTGCATTTTTGCCTTGGCGCGCACTGTTGGCTGGATGGCGCAATGGGAAGAAATGATCACTGATCCTGAATACAAAATTGGTCGTCCACGCCAGCTTTACACTGGTGAGGCTTGCCGTGATGTTGTTCAGCTCGGCAAGCGTTGATCTGTTTGAATAAACAAAAAAGCAATACACAGTAAGTAGCCAAATTTTTTACATAGCCCAACGAATGAAAAAGGTGATGCCATGATGAAGCAGATGCTGTCCAACTCTTATTTATTTGGCGCTAACACGCCTTATATCGAAGAGTTGTATGACGCCTACCTTGCTAACCCTGCGTCGGTTGATCCCGCATGGCGAGACTACTTCGATAAGCTATCCATCCTGCCGGGTGCTGGAAACTATACCGGGCCGGATGTGGCGCATTATCCGGTGATTGCTTCATTTGCGCAGCGCGCTAAAGAAGGCACGCTGCATTCGCCAGCGCGCTCAGTTGCCACGGATGACAAGCAAGTCAAGGTGTTGCAGTTGATCAATGCCTATCGTTTTCTAGGAAATCGATGGGCCCAAATTGATCCATTAAAGCGAAGTGAGCGCCCGGCGATTGCTGAGCTGGAGCCTTCGCATTATGGTTTTACCGAGGCTGATTTAGGACAAAGTTTTCAAACGGGCTCATTCGCTGCTTTGCCAGACACCGCGACCTTGCGTGAAATTCTTGAGGCATTACGCGAGACCTACTGCGGTACCATCGGT
>DATCQI010000058.1:0-5431 GCA_036569545.1 Rugosibacter sp.
AGCTGCCGTCAATTCACGTGGAATGCTGCGGTGCGTGGGTGAAGCAATGGCGGAAGGCCCCACCGACGAGGGAATGCGTGCATAGCGGCCGGCATGCAATATCTGCAACAGCATGCGCCCGCCTTCGGCATGCACCGCATCGGTAATGACGCGCAATTTTTCGGCCTGCTCGGGGCTATCCAGCAAGGGGCCGCCTTCTTCAAGGAGCGCATCCGTATTGGGTGCAAAGCCCCCTGTCACCATCAAGGCGACGCCCTGGCGGGCACGTTCTGCATAAAACATCGCCTGCCGTTGCAGCGGTCGATCCATGGTTTCCAGACGCAAATGCATCGAGCCCATGATGGCGCGATTTTTCAATACTTGCGTGCCGACTTTCAAGGGCGAAAAGAGCGTGGGGAAGGGGGAATTATTCATGGATGTCTATGGAGACAAAGGATCGAAAAGAAATTAATCTTACCTTGAGAGACCAGTTATCTTAGCAATCAGCACAAGCACGACCTCTTTGTAGCTATCGCCGTCTCACCAGCGCCGACTTTTCTTTATTCACCCACGGTTCAGCCACTCTCACGCGCTTGCATGAGCTTCATCTGATGTCCGGGTGAGCGCAAAGCTGATGACACCCAACACCAAAAATCCTGCCATGCCAAGTGAAAGACCCAGCGTGCTATCCCACAACAACGGAACAAGCAAAGCGGTTGATAGTGCGCCGATTAACGTGGAGATCGCGCTCATGGTGCTGGAAGTCAGCCCCTTTCGCGCGGGGAACAAATCGAGAACCAGTAACTGCAGATTAGGCATCGAGAGCGACATGCCACAGGCAAAAATCGGCAAGGGCAGAATCGACCAGGGCAGGCTCGGTGGCAAGGTCAGATTAATGACCAGATTCAAGCTTGCAGCGAAAGCCATAATGCCCAAACTGATCACGATAGTGCGCCGATGCGTGAGCCTCCCGGCGAGTCTGCCCGACAAAAAAGAACCCATCATCATGCCTATCACCTGGGGTACAAACATCACCGCGAACGATTGTGGCGTGAGCCCCAGATGGCGAATAAGAAATACAGGAGCTGCCACCACATAAATAAAAAATGCATTAAATGTAAACGCACTGGTCAACGCCAAGCGGTTAAACAGGCCGTGACTCAGCATGGCCTGATAAGCACGCAACAATTTCAAGGGGTGCATCGATTGGCGCTTTTCCACGACGAGCGTTTCGGGCAGCCACGCGAGGCATGCCGCGAATAAAATACCCGCGAACAGCGCGAGAAAAATAAAAATTCCCCGCCAGTCATAAAAACGCAAAAGGTAGCCACCCACAATGGGAGAAACAGCCGGCGCAATAGCGAAAAGAATCGCCACTTTAGCCATCAGCCGTTGTGCGTGGGCGCCATGCAGCACGTCACGCACCATGGCGCGGCCGACCACCATGCCAACCCCTGACGACATGCCTTGCAGCGCACGACCCAGCCACAACACTTCGATGCGGTTAGCAAAAGCGCACACCAATGAACCCAGAGCAAATAACAATAACCCGGCGAGAATAATGCGTCGTCTGCCCAAAGCATCCGACAAGGTGCCGTGCCACAGCATCATGAAACCAAAGGGAATCAGATAGAAGGTCAGCGTTTGCTGAATGTGCAGCGCCGATGTGCCCAACTGCTGTGCCATTTCCGGGAAGGCCGGAAGATACGTATCAATGGCAAACGGGCCGATCGCAGACAGTGCAGCGAGCAAAAAAGCAAAATGTTGCTGGGAGATTTTCATCTGCCTGACTATACCGCAGGAGCCGCAACGTTCTCATGGCTGTCATGCAAAGCCCGATAAAATGACCGCAGGAAAAATGAGGGGCATAAACTCTTGTGACAGCTGCGATGACAACTACCAACACACCCGCGATACTCAGCTCACGCGACAACGACATCGCCACGGTGACATTATGCAATCCTGGCAAGCTCAACGCGCTCAATGCCGCCATGTGGCAACAGTTGCACTCTGTTATCGGCATGTTGAGCGATGATGCCACTTTACGCTGCATTATTTTGCGCGGTGAGGGGACAGCCTTTGCCGCCGGAGGCGATCTGGAAGAATTTCGCACCGCCCGCGCCACTGTGGATCTCGCCTTGGCTTACCACGAAGCCGTGGGTGCCGCACTGGCCGCAATCGAACACTCTCCGATACCTACCGTCGCGGCGATTCTTGGCCCATGTATCGGGGGCGGACTGGAAATTGCCTGCGTTTGCGATTTGCGCATAGCCGGCCGCGGCGCCCAATTCGGCGCACCCATCATGAAGCTTGGATTTTCCATGTATCCCGGGGAACTTCGTGGCTTGCTCGCCCTGGCAGGCCCTGCGGTAACCAAAGAAATTCTGCTCGAAGGCCGCTTATTTGACGCCGATGAAGCCTATGCCAAGGGTTTGCTCACCCGCGTCACTGAAGACGCGCATGTATTCACCGAAGCGCATGCCACCGCCTGCCGCATTGCCAAAGGCGCGCCTTTGGTGGCCAGAGCGCACAAGCAATGGATCACCCGCTTATCTACCGGGCAGCCACTCACTCTGGAAGAAAAGCGCGAGGCTTTTCGTTTTCTTGAGACAGCCGATTATCAAGAGGGTCTTGCTGCTTTCCTTGAAAAACGCCCACCCCAATTTCGGGGCGGCTAACCTTCATCTGAATTGAGCACACCATGAATCCACTTGTTTCCTGGGCGCATATCGACACCGTGTTACTCGACATGGATGGCACTTTGCTTGATCTGCATTTTGATAACCATTTCTGGCAGACGCATTTGCCACAACGCTATGCTGAATCACTCGGTCGACCACACGATGTGGTGCGCAACGAATTGATGGCACGCTTTCGCCAAGGCGCAGGCACACTCGATTGGTATTCTGTCGATTTCTGGCAAAGCGAGCTGGGCCTGGACATCATGCAGCTAAAAGAAGAAGTGGCACATCTGATTGCCGTTCACCCGCATGTGCCCACCTTCCTTGCTGCCGTTCGGTTAAGCGGGCGGCGCATTATTCTGGCGACCAACGCGCATTATAAAAGCGTCACCTTGAAAATGGCCCGCACCGGGCTCACCCCGCACTTTGATGCCATCATCAGCTCGCATGCTCTGGGCGCCGCCAAAGAGGAGCAAGCGTTCTGGCAACACTTGAACAAAATCGAACCCTTTGACCCTGCACGCACCTTGCTGGTGGATGACAGTCTGCCGGTGCTGGATTCGGCCCGCCGCTATGGCATCGCCCATTTGGTTGCAGTTAAGAAACCGGATACACGACAGTCACAAAAAAACACGGCGGACTACCCTGCGATTGATGATTTTTTGCAGCTCATGCCTGCGTGATCGGCCAGCATAAAGTCGGCGCTGGTGGAACGGCAAAAAAAACGAATATTTGGGGGATTCGCACTTCCAAAATGGAAATGACTTAATGGGTAAACAACCCGTGCAGCATTTTTACCAGCAGCAGCAAGATCACGCTGGCAAAAATCTTTTTCAGTATTGCGACCGGCAGACGGTGTGCCAGCCGCGCACCAACAGGCGCAACCAGCGTGCTGGCCAGCACCGTGCCTGCTAGCGCAGGTAAATAAATAAAACCAAAACTGCCCGCCGGTAACCCGCTCGCCCCGTAACCGGACAGCATGTAACCTAGGGTGCCAGCCAACGCAATGGGCAGGCCAACAGCGGCGGAGGTACCAATAGCCTGGTGCATTTTGACATTGCACCATAATAAAAACGGCACTGTGAGCGAGCCGCCACCGACTGCCGCCAGCGCGGAAATGCCGCCGATACCCAAGCCGGCCCCCAGCATGCCCAAATGGCCGGGAAGCTCGCGCGCAGGGGCCGGCTTGGCATTGATGACCATTTGTAACGCGACATAAGCCATGAACACGGCAAAGAATATAGCCAGCGGTCTCGTCGCCACATGCGCTGCCAGTTGTGCCCCCAGCAACGTGCCGACAATAATGCCAGGGCTGATGGTTTTCACCACAGCCCAGTTAACCGCCTGATGCTGATGGTGCGTGCGCATACTGGACATCGATGTGAAAATAATCGTCGCCATGGAGGTCCCCAGCACCAGATGCATTAAATGCGCATCGGCAAACCCTTGCGCGGCAAACATCATGACCAGCACAGGCACGACTACGGCACCGCCGCCTATGCCTAGCAAACCCGCAAAAAAACCGGCAAATGCACCCAGCGCAAGGTAAGCGAAAAACCAGCCCACCCAGCTCATTGCGCGCCTATCAGCTTTGCCATGATGAACTTCCATTCCGCAGGATCCACCGGCGTGATAGATAAGCGGTTACCCTTTTGCAGGGTGCGCATGCCAGAGAGCTCTGGATGCGCGCGCAACTCATCCAGACCGATCAGCCGGGTTTTGCGCACGATCCGCACGTCCACATTCATCCAGCGCGGGTTTTCAGACGTCGCCTTAGGATCGAAATAATGGCTCTCAGGGTCAAACTGCGTGCGGTCGGGATAAGCCTGCCGTGAAACCTCGGCCACCCCGGCAATGCCCGGCTCAGGGCAGGAAGAATGGTAGAAAAAAACCCCGTCGCCGACGGACATTTGATCACGCATAAAGTTGCGTGCCTGATAGTTGCGCACGCCCCACCAGTCCACCGTTTGCTGCGGCATAGCCAGCACATCGTCAATGCTGATCACCGAGGGTTCGCTTTTCATCAACCAATAGCGCGACATGCCAAGAGCCTCCATCCGTTTTTTTAAACAAAGATACGCTACATTGTTTACTCGATAAAGCCTAAAAACAAACCCCAAGAGCGCGAAAGACTTCGCACACTTGGGGCTGTCAAGGCTTAGGGCTCCCCCGCGCATGGCGTTTGGCCGACATCCTGAACCTAAGTTCAGGGAGGTTACGTTCCAGCCGCATCAGGCTCGCTTGCAAGAAGCGATCACAACAGCAGCATCAAGGGGCGGTAACCAGCGCACATGCGTATTGGTTCAAAGAATGATGACCTTGGCGCACACCGCAGGGGAAAATCAGTGAAAACAAACCAGATACAACATCGATAACAACTATCCGTTTCAACGACCAAAAACCTTTAGGGTGGTGACTGATACATCGCTAGCGATTTATCCAACTTACTTTCAATGGAATTTATTCTACGCTGAATCGTTTCGTTTTCAAGCCCGACGAAAAGATCAGGAGTTGCATTTTTAAAGGTGAGTAATTCATGCGCAATGTTCAATGCCGCCATGACTGCAATACGCTCGCTACTACTGCGCGCACCGCCAGATGCCTGTGGGTTTTTACCACTGATGTGGTTAAGCTTATCGTCAAGAAACGCCACCGCAGCAGCCAAGGCATCCCGCTCGGCCGGGTCGCACGCCACACGGTAGTCTTTACCCAGTAAATGAATATCCAGCATTTCGCTCATGGCTCAGGCATTTCCGGCAATTGATCGCGCA
>DATCQI010000059.1:0-10834 GCA_036569545.1 Rugosibacter sp.
ACTGAAAGTTGTCGCGATACATTTGCATGACCGCATCGCCATGCTGCGCGTTGATGAATTGCGCAAAGCAAAACGGAATGCCCAGGTGCGCAGCGAGAGCGCCGCCAAAGTCGGACGAGCCCAGCATCCACAGTTCGGGCCGCGTCTCGATTTCCGGTTGCAGCACCAGCCCGTGATAGGCGTGGCCTTCGGGCACGGTGTGGGTGAATAGCCAGACCAGTTCTTGCACTTGTTGAGGGAATAAATCGCTGCGCAAGCCGCTCGGTGAAACTGCACGCGCAGTGCGTTGATCGGACCCCGGCGCGCGACCAACGCCCAGGTCAATGCGGCCCGGAAATAAGGCTTCGAGCATCAAGAACTGTTCGGCCACTCTCCATGCCGAGTAATACGGCAGCATGATGCCGCCCGAGCCAATGCGTATGTGCTTCGTGGCGCTGGCCAGGCGAGCGATCATCACCTCAGGGCAGGGGTTGGCCACGCTGCGTGCGCCGTGGTGTTCGGCACACCAGTAGCGGTAAAAGCCCAAGGCGTCTGCCGCTTGGGCGAAATCAACAGTGGCGGCTACGGCGTCTGCTACGCGCTGGCCGGAGATAACAGGGGTTTGATCAAGGATGGAGAGTTTTAGAGGACGGGTCATGGCAGGGATGTTGAAAAAGTCGGCGCTGGTGAGACGGCGATGATAATGGATAGACCGAATAATTAGTCCTTGTTGAGTGTTGTCGGGGGTTAGTGCCTGACCTGTAGAATGAAACCAATAAAAAAAATTTTGAATTGCAAAGAGGGTTCATCATGAAAAACCAAGGCGCAACAGGTGCAGTAGGACAAAAAACAGCGTGGGTGCTACTCGCCGCTGTCATTTTTTTCTGGGGCGTGAATTGGCCAGTGATGAAGTATGGCCTGCATTATGTGCCGCCGCTGACTTTTGCGGCCTTGCGCCTGATCATGGGGGGAATCGTGCTGGCGGTTATAGCCGCCTGGCGGCATGAGCTGCGCTTTCCACATCGGGAAGACTGGCCCTTGGTGCTGGGCGTGGGGCTGCTGCAGATGGCCGCATTCATGGGGTTGATTAACATCGGGCTGCAATATGTGCCTGCCGGGCGCTCTGCCATTCTGGCTTACACCACGCCGCTGTGGGTTGTACCTTTGGCCGTGCTGTGGCTGGGCGAAGCGCTGACCACGCTGCGCATTGTGGGGCTGGTGCTGGGGATGGCTGGTGTGGCGGTATTGTTTAATCCGTTTGCCTTTGATTGGCATGACCCCAAAACCGTGCTGGGTAATGGCATGCTGCTGTTTGCGGCATTGTTGTGGGCGATTTTGATTGTGAAAGTGCGCGGCCATCGATGGAAAGGCTCGCCGCTTTCGTTAATGCCCTGGCAGTTGATGGTGGCGGCGTGCGCGATTGCGCCCTTTGTCTTCTTGTTTGAAGATGTTCGCACGATACAGTGGGGCGAGCCGCTGGGCTGGGTGTTGCTTTACAACGGCCCGATCGCTACCGCTTTTTGCTTTTGGGCCATGATCAGCGTGACGCGTGCCTTGCCTGCGATTACCACGAGCTTGAGCCTGCTCTGCGTGCCTGTGGTGGGTTATGTGGCGGCGTCTCTCGCGCTCGGCGAAGCTGTTACCTTGACTAACAGCCTTGGCTTTGCCTTGATTCTGGGCGGGCTGATTTTTGCCACCATTAGCGATTGGAAAAAGAATCAGGAGGCTAAAAACATACTTTCTGATACAACGGCTAAAACCGCTGCAACGACTAATGGAATGGCAAAATGAAAAGTCATTTGAAATCGCGATTTTTTCTACTGCTGTGCGTTGTTTTCTATAGCCTGGCATGGGGGCAAACATCTGACCAGCGCACTGAAGTAAGGCTGCCCCCGGTTATCCCTGCCAAACGCATTGTCAGCCTAGCGCCGCACATTACAGAGTTACTTTTTGCTGCGGGCGCGGGCAGCAAGCTCGTCGGTAACGTGGATTATGGCGACTATCCGCCAGAGGCTAAAGCGCTGCCTAAAGTGGGTGGTTATTCGGGGCTTGACTTAGAAGCCATCCTGGCCTTAAAGCCTGATTTGGTTATTGCCTGGGAGAGCGGCAACCCGCCGGCAGCGCTGGAAAAATTAAAGGCGATGGGAATTGCCGTGTATGTTTCTCAACCCAACCGTATTGACGATGTGGCCCGAGAGATTGAGCGCTTCGGCGCGCTGGCCGGTACTGAATCGGTCGCTAACTCTGCTGCTGCTGCATTTCGTGCACGCCATGCGGCCTTGGCGGCGCGATACAGTCAGCGCCCGATGGTTGACGTGTTCTATCAAATCTGGAAGCAGCCCTTGATGACAGTGAATGACAAGCAGATCATCAGCGATGCCATTCGCTTATGCGGCGGGCGCAATGTGTTTGGCAGCCTGCCCGTATTGGCTCCGACTGTGACGGTGGAGGCCGTGATCGCCGCCAACCCTGAAGTGATTGTGGCCAGCGGCATGGGCAATGAACGCCCGGAGTGGTTGAACGATTGGCGGCGCTGGAAAACCATGACGGCCGTTAAACGCAACAACCTGTACTTCATCCCGCCGCAGGAAATCCAGCGGCATACGCCGCGCCTTCTGGATGGGACGGAAAAGCTTTGTCTTGCCCTGGACGCAGCGCGTGAAAAACGCCCAGTGAATTCAAGTCAAGTGAACCTTCCGCACGCAAAATAAACATGGCTTCACCATCCAAATATCTGCCGCAGCGCATCGCCTGTTTATCCACCGAATCGGTTGAGGTGCTTTACGCCTTGGGCGAAGAAGCGCGCGTTGTCGGGATTTCCGGCTTCACCACGCGACCCGCGCGGGCGCGCAAAGAAAAACCCAAGATCAGCGGCTTTTCAACCGCGCGCATTGACAAGATTCTGGCTGTGAAACCCGATTTGGTGCTGGCGTTTTCTGATTTGCAAGGGGATATTTGCCGCGATCTGGTGAAAGCGGGCATTGCCGTGCATCACTTTAACCAGCGCAGCGTGGCCGAGATTCTGACTATGATAGTAACTGTCGGCAACCTGGTCGGCGCACAAGATCGCGCAGCGCAACTGGTGACCAAACTCGAAGCGCAGATCGCCGATGTGCGTGCCGCCGCCGCCACTCTGCCGCGCCGCCCACGGGTATATTTTGAAGAATGGGATGAGCCGATGATCAGTGGTATTCAATGGGCCTCCGAACTTATTTCCATCGCCGGAGGGGACGATGTATTTGCCGAGCTGGCGCAAAAGCGCAGCGCAAAGGAGCGCATCATCGCCGAAAAATCGGCGCTGGTGAGACGGCAGCCAGACATTGTTTTTGCCTCATGGTGCGGCAAAAAATTTCAGCCGACGCGGTTTTATGAGCGGTTTAGCGGAGTGGACTTTCCTGCGTTGGCCAGCGGCGAGGTGCATGAAATTAAATCCGCGCATATTCTCTCGCCCGGTCCGGCAGCGATAGAAGAAGGCTTGCCGCAGATCGCGCAAATAATTCAGGCGTGGGCGCAGAAAGCCTGACGCTACTTCGATGTAATCATTTTCCGCGGTGCCGGGCGGTTGACCAGGTAGATGCTGTAGATAACCAGCACACCGCCTGCGTAGAGGCTCAAGGGTGCCGATTCACCCAACAGCAACGCACCGCCGATCATGGATACTACGGGCACTAAAAAGGTATTGGCCGAGAGTGTGCTGGCGTCGCCCGTTTTGACCAGATTGAACCAGATGACCCATGAGGTGGCCAGGCCGATGACGGAGCCCCATAAAAGGGTAATGATGAAGGGCATGTTCCAGACAATCTCGCTGGGTCGCTCACCCAATGCAAAGCCGATGAAACAAAGCGACAGCCCTCCGGCGAGAAATGGCAGGGCAATAAACCAGTAGATCGAACGTGGACTTTTACGTTTGATAAACACCGTGCCGATTGCCCAGCCCAGCGCAGAGAGCAATCCCATGGCAACACCATAGAGCGATAAATCGCCCGTAAAACCTTTGTAACTGATGATGGCGACACCAATAAAGCCGATCAATAAGCCGGTGAACTTGCGTTGGGTGAGCGCTTCGTTGAGTAAAAAATGCGCCAGGAGACCAACCATAATGGGTTGGGCATAAAGTAGAACCGAGGCAATGCCTGAAGGTAAAAACTTGATCGCAATGGCTGATGTACCAAAAAATAACAGCACATTAAACACGAGGGAAGCAAGCATGGCGCGCCATGTATCGCGAAAATTTAAAGCCTCGCCACTGCGCAGTGCAAGACCCGCTAAAACCAGGCCGCCTGTCATGGCGCGCAAACCGGCAAAAATCAAAGGTGGGCAATAGGCTAGCCCGACTTTCATGATCGGATAACCCATCCCCCAGATCATAATCAAAACGACAAGAGACACTTTGGGGTAACGAAGAACAATGTTCACAGCAGGCTCACGATCGGCAAAAGGGATGCGTATGCTAACTGAAATTATTACCGACTTAAATCTTCAATTGCATCCCTCACGAGAGGCTCTGTCGTCACCTCGGCGGTCATGCTTATCGTCGCTACGGTAAGCATCCCGATTTTCTTGTTTTGAATGTTTGCCATTCCCGGCCCAGCCGGGTTTGTCTGCGTGCGCGAGGTTGGCCATAAGGAGTGCTGCTATGAAAAGGCCGAGTAGACATGACTTTGCAAGGGATGTGACGCGGTTTGGATTGTTCATACGTTGCAATGTAATTCGATTAACTCAATATGTGATCGGTGTTGGCTGTGCATTCGAGAATGGCGCTCTGCGAGAACGTGACCGATGGCCTCAGCAGTTCGTGCTGCATTATCGTGATTTCCCTGAACGCTGATGCTTTACTGTTGCGTGATCAATGCCCGTCGGGTAGCATGCATTTCATGGGTGTTATGATATTCGCGTAGGGCACTGCGGAATGCTGGAAGTGATGATCAGCACGTGCTGCTTTCGCTCTCTCGTAGCGAAGAAATAAGCTAATCGTTGGAGATTACAAGAGGTTTACAACAAAGAATGCATCAATTCATTGGACGTTTTGAAATCCGCCGCGAACTGGGTCGTGGCGATCAAAGTGTGGTTTATCTGGCGTGGGACCCGCAGTTGCAGCGGGAGGTGACGATCAAGACCATGCATTTTGACCATGCCGATGCCCAGCTCAATCAAAAGTTGCTGACTGAGGCGCGAGCGGTCAGCAACTTGCGTCACGCCAATGTAGTGCCGATTTTCGATGTAGGAGAACACGATGGGGATCCCTATCTGGTTTTCGAGTTTGTCGATGGACATAGCCTGGCTGACGTGTTGCAGAAGGATGGATCTATCGAGCCGGCGAGGGCCGCTGATCTGATGCGGCAGGTGGTGGACGGCCTGGCCCAGGCCCATATGCAGGGCATCATCCATCGCGACCTGAAACCTTCAAATATCATCCTCGATGCTGAAGGAATTCCCCGTATTATGAACTTCGGCATCGCCAGTCAACTGACCAATATCCAAGGCGGCGATCAACAGGGACTGGTCGATACTCTGAACCCTATCCCCGGACACGTAGAAAACCGTGTTATCACTGCGCAAGGCGACATTTATGCCATTGGGCTGATCTTTCTGGAGATGGTGGCAGGACAAAGCGTAGGGCAAGGCGGCAGCGCTGACCAAGTGTTTTACAAGAGCACGCGGGAGAATGTGCAGCTGCCTTCGGTGATCGATGAGAGGCTGGGCGCCATCATTCTCAAGGCTTGTGACCCCGACCTGGCTTTGAGCTTTGCTGATGCCGTGCAGATGCGTCAGGCGCTGGATCAGTATCTCTTTGCAGGCAGCATGGGGGAGACGACGGGAGAGGGGCAAAAGCAGAGCACTCTGGAGTTTCTCTTGCGGCGCATGCGTCACAAGTCCGACTTTCCGGCCTTGTCGAGTTCGGTGTCGGCCATCAACAAACTGACCGATTCCGACAAGGAGAGTATTCACAAGCTCTCCAATACTATCCTCAAGGATTACGCCCTGACCAACAAGATTCTGCGTCTGGTCAATTCCACCTTTTACCGACAGGCCGGCGGCAACATCAGCACGGTGTCCCGTGCCGTGGTGGTGCTGGGTTTCGATGCGGTGCGCAACATTGCCATCACCGTACTATTGTTTGAGCATCTGCAAAACAACAGCAACATCAAGGAGCTGAAAGAAAGCTTTTTGTATGCCAATCTGGCGGGTTTGCTGGCACGAAATGTGGGCAAGAAGTTCCTGGCGCGTGAGTCGGAAGAGGCATTTATCTGCGCCTTGTTTCATAGTCTGGGCAAATTGTTGGCCCAGTACTACTTTCCCGAAGAAGTGGAGACCATGCGGATCCTGATGCAACAGAAAAAAATGAAGGAAGATCAAATTTCAGTTCAGGTATTAGGTATTTCCTTCGAGGATCTGGGCATCGGTGTGGCTCGCAGCTGGGGTTTTCCGGCATCCATCGTCAACAGCATGCGCAAGCTTTCCGATGGGGGAGTGCGCAAGCCGGCAACTCATGATGAAACGTTGTGGGTTACTTCAGGATTCGCCAACGAGTTGTGTGCCGTCATGGCGGAAACCTCGGCAGAGGAGCGGCCTCGGGCAATCAAGCAGATATCGGCTCGCTTTTCTGCCAGCATGAAGTTTTCCGATAAACAGTTGCAAGACGTGCTGGAACAGTCTTTCGATGAACTGACACAAGTTGCCAGCATCCTTCAGGTTAATCTGAAGCAAAGTCCTTTCGCCTGCCAGGTGGCTTCTTTTACCGGCGCGACTTTGGGTGGTGATAACACGCCGCAGGCGTCAGGCGCAACCGATACTCTCGCGGCATCCTTGAGCGGGATGACATTGGCGAGCCACACTGGTTTGGCGGATGGAGAGGGCGATGAGTCGGCAGCCCAGGGGCATCAGTCTGAGACTATCCTCACAGCGGGTATTCAAGACATCAGCAATTCCCTGCTAGATGATTTTTCCCTTAGCGACACTCTGCGCGTCATTCTCGAAACCATGTACCGGGCCATGGGCTTCAAGCGAGTCATCCTTTGTCTCAAGGATGCACGCATGGATCAGATGGTGGGGCGATTCGGCTTTGGGCCTGATACGACAGACCTGGTCAAGCTGTTTCGCTTCCCTCTCGCTTTCTCATCGGACGTGTTTCACTTGGCGACTTCAAAGGCAGTCGATATTTTGATCAACGATATTGATGATCCGAAGATTGCCGACAAGATTCCTGCGTGGTATCGAGGGACAATTCCGGCGCGTACTTTTATCTTGTTCCCTCTCAATATCAAGGGCAAGCCGGTGGCCTTGATCTATTGCGACAAGGATAAAGCTGGATCCGTCGTGATTTCCGAAAAGGAATTGCAGTTGTTGAAGACCCTGCGCAATCAAGCTGTGCTGGCTATCAAGAGCACATCCTGAGATAGAAATTCAGTACGCTGTCGGCGTCGGCTGCGCATCGGCTGGCCACTGGTTTTCAAACACAACCGACTTGATGGGCAGGCGCTGTCCCCAGCCGAGGGCTTCGAGCGTGGGCTGAGCAGAGAATTCAGCCACGGGGCCGAGGCACAGAATGGCAATGGGTTTTGCGCCGGGCGGCATGGCAAACAAGCGGGCGAGTGCTGCAGGTTCGAAAAAGGACACCCAGCCCATGCCTATGCCTTCGGCTCGTGAGGCCAGCCACATGTTTTGAATGGCGCAGGCGGCCGAGGCGAGGGCCATTTCGGGTAGTGTGCGTTTGCCGAAAATGTGGTTTTCGCAACCGTCCATCAGGGCGACGACGAGGACTTCAGCGCAGCTTTTGATGCCTTCCACCTTGAGCTTGAGAAACTCTGCCGTGCGGGTAGGCAGTTCGGCAGCAGTGCGCAGGCGTTCTTCTTCGACGAGTGCTGCTACGTTGTCGCGTAGTATCGGGTCGCTGATATGGATCAAGCGCCAGGGCTGCATGTAGCCAACTGAAGGCGCTGCATGGGCGGCGGCATAGAGGCGGTCGAGCAGGCCATCGGGCAATCTGCCGGGAACGAATTCGCGGATATCGCGACGGTTGTGAATGGTGTGATAAATCGCATCGATGACTGCATCATCGAAGGCGTTGGAATTTTTAGACTGTGTCATGGCAAAAATAATGCAGCAGCAGCGGCAGGGTTGGAGGGGAAGTAAAAATGCACGTAGGAGGCGGTGAGTCGTGCACGACGATAAATGGCTTCGCCTTGCGTTATATTTCCCAAAGGCCGCTGGCGGCGGGCGTGGGTGAGCGGTTCGAGCAACGTGTCGGCTCTGGAATAATGAAACGTGTGGCCACGCAGCGTGCCTTCGGGAAGCGTAGCTTCCTGCCCGCCAAGTGCGGCAAGGCGTGGTTGCATGCTGATGTGGCCGGGGAGAAGCGCGGCCGTGGAGTGCGTTGCCCCTTGCATATCGGTGAGCGTGTCAAACAAGGTCATCATGCCGCCGCATTCGGCGAGCAATGGCTTATTGGTGGCGACGTGGATGGCGATTTGGGCAAAGAATTCATGGCAGTAAGACAGCGTGGCCGCATGCAGTTCGGGATAGCCCCCGGGGAGCCAGAGTGCGTCACAAGCAGGCAGGCCATCACCGGCCAGTGGTGAGAAAAAGACGAGCTGTGCACCGAGAGTTTCCAGCAATTCGAGATTTGCCGGATAGAGAAAGCAGAACGCGGCATCGCGAGCGATGGCGATGGTTTTGCCATTGAGTAGCTGTGGCGTGGAGGGGATAGAGACCGCGCTAAAAGTCGGCGTTGATGATACGGCATCTTGATCTGTTTTCGACGTTGCAAAAGCCGTCAAAGATGTTTTTTCCAGATGATCGGCCATGCGGTCAAGGCGCGCCATCAAATCCTCGATTTCTGCGGCCTGATGCAAACCCAGATGTCGTTCGGGCAGGCTGGCTTCTGCATCGCGCGGCACCGTGCCGCACCAGCGCAAGCCAGCGGGAATGCTCTCTTGCAGCATGTCGGCGTGCCCTGTGCTGGCGACGCGATTGGCCAGCACGCCGTAAAACGGCAAGTCTGGCTGGTAGCTTGCCAGGCCATGGGCGATAGCGCCAAAGGTTTGTGCCATGCTGCCCGCATCGATGACCGCCAGCACAGGCAGGTTGAAGCGGCGGGCGATGTCAGCAGCCGATGGCGCGCCATCAAACAGGCCCATGACGCCTTCGACCAGAATGATCTCTGCATCCTGCGCAGCACGCGCCAGCCGCCAAGCCGCATCGTCCTCGCCGCACATCCACAAGTCGAGGTTTTCGCACGGGTTGTTGGAGGCGGCGGCATGAATCATTGGATCAAGAAAATCCGGCCCGCATTTGAAGACACGCACGCTTTTGCCTTGCCGCGCATACAGCCGCGCGAGCCCGGCAACGACGCTGGTTTTGCCCTGGCCGGAGGCGGGTGCAGCGATAAGTAGCGTTGCTGCCATCAAAACTCCACGCCCGGCATGGCTTTAATGCCTGCCTTGAACGCATGCTTGACCAGTCCCATGTCGGTTACAGTATCCGCAGCTTCGATCAGTTTTTCAGGTGCAGCGCGGCCAGTAATGATGACGTGCTGCATGGGCGGACGCGCGGCAAGATCAGCCAGTACGGCATCCAGATCAAGCCAGCCGTATTTGAAGGCATAGGTGAGCTCATCAAAAATCACCAAATGAATAGTCGGGTCGGCGAGAAAAAGTCGGCTCTGGCGCCACGCCGCCTGGGCGGCTTGAGCATCCTTTTCCTTGTCTTGCGTCTCCCAGGTGAAGCCTTCGCCCATCACATGCCATTCGACATTCGGCTGGTGGCGAAAAAAACCTTCTTCGCCGGTATCGGTACGGCTTTTGACGAACTGCACCACGCCGGCCTTGAAGCCGTGCCCCAGGGCACGGGCAAGCACGCCAAACGCGGCGGAGGATTTGCCCTTGCCGATGCCGGTATTCACCAATAGCAGACCGCGTTCATCGCTCGCGCTGGCGATTTTTTCGTCGATCACTTGTTTCTTGCGTTGCATGCGCTCGGTATGTTTGCTTTCTGTCATTGGTATGCTTTCATTTTTGTTATTTGCGTCAGACGCACGCCGGGCCGCGATGGAAAATCAGCTCGTCGACCGGCCGACCGCCGACGAGGTGTTCGTTGATGATACGTTGCAGGTTCTCCGGCGTGACGTTGTAGTACCAGATGCCATCCGGCTGCACGCAAAAGATCGGCCCGCCCCGGCAGGCGGCGAAGCAGGAGACCCGGCTGCGTTTGACGCGCAGTTCGCCCTGATCCAGTCCGGCAAGCGAGAAGGCTTCGCCGAGGCTGTCGAAAAGCGCCTGCGACGCGCAATCGACGGTGCAGCGAGGGCCGGTGCATACCAGCAGGTGGCGATGGTAGCTGGAAATTTTTGGTTTTTCGACAGCATTCATGCGGAGGTTTCCACAGCGTTTGCGCCATCGTTTTCCTGGTCTGTTTCCGGCGTTTCGGCCAGGGTTTCAACGGAAGTTTCAGCCAGGGTGGCGGCGATGTAGCTGGCGGGCAAGCCGTACTGGGCCGCCAGTTCGTCCGCTGTTTTGCCGCTGCTGCGAATGGTTTCCAGCCAGCCGTTGAGGCCGGTAGAGAGCGAGCGTCCGGCCTGTTCGCCCGCATGGGTGCCGCCGCTTTCCACGTTGTATTTGCTGGCGTAGCCGCGTGGGGTGACCATCAGTCCATCGCGCACAAAGGTGCTGGAATTGCCGATGAGAACGGTGGACAGCATGCCGATATCGCACTCGGTCATTTTGTCGAGCGTGGTGAATTCGATGCGCTGTTTCGGCCGGTAGGCCGACTTCACGATGGCAACCGGCGTATCCGGCCGGCGGTGAGCAAGAAAGAGACGTCGCGCTTCCTGAATCTGCCGCGTGCGGCGGCCGCTCTT
>DATCQI010000060.1:0-6328 GCA_036569545.1 Rugosibacter sp.
ATGCGTCGTCCCGGAATACCGGACAGCACATCAATCGCCGCTCGCATCGAATCCGGGTTTGCGTTATAGGTGTCATCCATAATGAGCGCACCGTGCAGCCCCACACAACGCTGCAACCGCCCTTTGACACCCTGAAAACCAGCCAGGCCTTGCGCCACCATCTCCAGCGTCACGCCGGTTGCCAGCGTCGCCGCTGCCGCTGCACATGCATTCATCGCATTATGCTGACCGGGCACACCCAGCGGAATATCCGTCACGCCCCACGGTGTGCTCAAACGAAGCGCGCCACCCAAGCCCAGCGGGGTGAAGTCACCGCGCACATCCGCTGCCTCGCGCATGCCAAATGTCAGTTGCAAATTGTTTTGTGCCAGCGTGTGCCATAGCTCGGCCTGGGCATCATCCGCATTAAAAACAGCAATGCCCTCTTTATCCAGCCCAGCAAAAATTTCACCTTTGGCCAGCCCGATATCCTGCACCGTGCCAAGGCCTGCCAGATGGGCTCGCTGGGCATTGATCACCACAGCCACCGTGGGCTTGGCCAAGCGCGTCAGATAGTCGATTTCACCGGCATGGTTCATGCCCATTTCTATAACCGCTGACGCATGTGTATCGCGTAATTTCAGCAAAGTCAGCGGCACGCCGATGTCATTATTCAAATTGCCTATCGTGGCGAGCACCTCACCACCCTGTGTGCGCAAAATCGCTGCGCACATTTCCTTTACCGTGGTTTTGCCATTGCTGCCCGTGACACCAATCAATGGCAAAGTGAATCGTGCGCGCCAGGCCGCTGCCAATGCACCCAGCGCCAATCTAGTATCCGCCACAGCAATCAGGGGCAGAGTCGGATGGGTGGCCGAAAATTCCTGGCTAACCAGCGCCCCAGCGGCACCCTGTTTAATTGCGTCGGCAACAAAGGCATGGCCGTCAAAATGGTCGCCCTTGATCGCGACGAAAAGATCGCCCGCAGCGATGGTGCGCGAATCGCTCGTCACCGCAGTAAACGTTCCCTCAGGCCCCTGCACTTGGGCACCAATCGCCAGTGCTGCTGACAACAAAGTCATCATGTCACTGCTCCGTTAACAGAATTTGAACTCGTTGAAATAGTTGATAAACCACTATCGCACCGCATCGCCAACGCCGACTTTGCAGCGGTGACATCATCAAAGGGATGACGCACGCCAGCAATTTCCTGATAGGGCTCATGCCCCTTGCCCGCCAGCAAAATCACATCATTTGCATGCGCTTCTTTGATGGTCGAGGCGATCGCCTGCCCGCGCTGCACTTCAACGACTACCTCGAGCAACGGCTGTTTCATGCCGCGCAAAATGTCATTAATAATTGCCTCGGCATTTTCATGGCGCGGGTTATCGCTGGTCACCACCACCTTGTCGGCCAGACGCTCGGCTACCGCTCCCATTTCAGGCCGCTTGCCTGCATCACGATCACCACCGCAACCAAACACAGAGATGAGTTTGCCGCCGCGCATGGTCGCCAACTCGCGCAACACGGTCAGCACTTTTCCCAGGGCATCCGGCGTGTGGGCGTAGTCCACAATCACCAGCGGCTCACCTTCTTTGCCCACGGGCTGCATACGCCCCGCCGGGGGCTGCAAGTACCGCAGCACTCGCGCAATATCCGCCAATCGATCGCCGCGTGCGACCAATGCAGCAATCACTGCCATAAGGTTCGATGCATTGAACCGTCCCACAACCGGCACCTCAAAAGCTTGCCCCTGCAAATTAAAACTCAGGTCCGTGGCAGTCATGCGCAACTGCTCGGCCATCAATACCTCATTCACTTTTTCTGCCCCTGCGGGAGATGGTTCCAAGGTGTAGCCTATCGTGTGCACTCCAGCATTCACTCTGTCAATCAGCGTCAGCGCAAAGGGGTCATCCAGATTCAGCACGGCGGCTTTGAGTCCTAGCGTGGCAAACAACGCTGCTTTAGCCTCTCCATAAGCTGCCATGGTGCCGTGATAATCCAGATGGTCGCGCGTTAAATTGGTGAATATCGCCACATCAAATCGCACTCCCTGCACACGATCTTCGGCCAAGCCAATGGAAGACACCTCCATCGAACACGCCGTGGCACCCTCTCGAACAAAGTCGCTAAGTGCGGCGTGCACGGTCAGCGCATCCGGCGTGGTAAAGCCTGTTTCGCGCAACGCGCCAGAAAATCCATTGCCCAGCGTGCCAATCACCGCACAACGCTGGCCAAGGTGAGTCATTGCCTGCATTAACCATTGCGACACGGAAGTCTTGCCATTGGTGCCGGTCACGCCCGCCAGCCATAGCTTTTCTGACGGGCGGCCATACACCAGATGCGCCAACTCACCGGCCTGCGTTGCCAAATCTTTCACTTCAATACAAGGCACGCCCCAGAATTGTTCTGCCTGCGCCACATCACCATCACCGACTTTTTCGCTGTGCTCACAAATCAACGCCACCGCTCCGTGCGCTACGGCATCCTTCATAAACGCACGGCCGTCCACATGGTGGCCGGGATAAGCCAGAAACACATCGCCCGGCTGCACGATGCGCGAATCATTTGTCAATCGCCGGGCTGTCACGCCTTGCGCTGCCAGGCGATGCAGAATTTCCATGGCATTATTATCAGCGCTGCTATTCACATTTCCTCCTGCACGGGTTCGCTGCCCGTCGGCAAAGGCGCAAGCGGCGTCAAGGACGTATCAAATGCCACACCCAACGTACGCAAGCTGCCTGCCATCACCTGGGCAAACACAGGGGCAGCCACTTCGCCGCCGTAATACTTGCCATCCGATGGCTCATCTACCATCACGGCTATTACCAGCCGCGGCTTGGACACGGGTGCGAAGCCCACAAACGAGGCCACATATTTATTGACATACCGTCCGTTTTCAACTTTATGCGCCGTACCGGTTTTACCCGCCACACGATAGCCGGGAATATGCGCCAAAGGTGCTGTGCCGCCCGGTTGCACGACCATTTCCAGCATGGCACGCACCGCTTGCGCTGTTTTTTCCGAGAACAGGCGGCGGCCTAGAACTGGCGGCCTTTCCTGCTTCATGAGCGATAACGCTGGCAAATCACCATCGCGCGCAAAGGCCAGATATGCTCTTGCCAGTTGAATCAGTGTGACCGAAATGCCATGCCCATAAGACATCGTGGCCTGCTCGATCGGCCGCCAGGTTTTTGCCGGTCGCAAATGCCCGCCCACCTCACCCGGAAAACCGAGCTTTAACGGCGCTCCAAATCCTGCCGCCTCAAACATGGCGTGCATATCGTCTGGCCTCATGGAGAGTGCAATTTTTGCAGCCCCCACGTTGGACGATTTTTGTATCACTTGCGCTACGGTGAGAATGCCATGCGCATGAGAATCCGAAATCGTCGCCGGGCCGATGTGCAATTTTCCCGGTGCAGTTTGAATCGGCGTATCAGAATTCACTTTGCCTTCTTCCAGGGCCAGGCCTATCGTAAAAGGCTTTAAGGTCGAGCCTGGCTCAAAGCTGTCAGTCAGCGCACGGTTACGCAATTGCTCACCGATCAGGCGCACGCGATTATTCGGGTTGTACGTCGGCAAATTAACCAGCGCGAGTACTTCTCCAGTTTGTACGTCCAGCACTACGACACCCCCGGCTTTGGCGCGGTGTGTTTCCAATGCCTGTTTCAATTGCGTGTACGCAAGGTATTGAATCTTCGCGTCCAGCGCCAAGGCAACATCCTGGCCCTCTATTGGCGGATGAATGCTGCCAACATCTTCGACGATATTTCCGTGCCTGTCCTTGATCACGCGACGGCTGCCTGGCTTGCCTGTCAGCTTGTCATTAAAAGCAAGTTCAACACCCTCTTGCCCCGCCTCATCCACACCAGTAAACCCGACCATATGTGCCATCACTTCACCCGAGGGATAGTAGCGGCGGTATTCAGTTTTCTGATGAATACCCGGCAAATCAAGCGCTATCACCTTGTCGGCCACATCCGGCGACAACTGACGTTTGATATAGATAAAATCACGGTCAGACGCCAGCTTGCGATTCAACTCGCGGACATCCATGCCTAGCAAAGCGGCCAAATTTCGAGCCTCTCGCGGCTTGAGTTCCACATCTTCGGGAATCGCCCATATAGAACGCACCGGGGTCGACACTGCCAGCAAGTCCCCATGTCGATCAGTAATGCGGCCACGCGTAGCTGGAATATCCAGCACCCGCTCAAAGCGCGCCTTGCCTTTATCCCCAAGAAATTCATTGTTGATGACCTGCAAATAAACCGCGCGCCCGATCAAAATCACAAATCCACTGAGCATGATCAACAACACCATGCGTCGCCGCCACACCGGCAAAGGCTGTGCGAGCAGAGGGCTGCGTGAAAACCGGATGGACTTCATTGCACGGGCTTTGCCATCAACGGTTTCGCCTTTGTTTGATCAATGGCAGTTGCGTCACTTTTCGCATCATCAATGCTCATCACATCCCCCGGCGCCGGCCGCTTCATGCCCAGCTTTTCGCGCGCCAGAGTTTCCACACGCACATTGGCCGCCCAGGTACTTTGCTCTAGCTGCAACTGTCCCCATTCAATATTCAGATCACGCAGATGCTTTTGCTCAGCCTCCAGCGCAATAAAAAGTTTGCGCGACTGATGGTTGGTCTTCACCACGGACAGCGCACAAATCACGACGACAAGCAGCAGCATCAAATTAAGGTTAAGACGCGCCATCTAGTCACCTCCTTTCACGGAAAGGGAGCCGGAGAGATTGCTGTGAATATTTTTCCCGGGCAGGAAGCCGGGAGATTTATCGTCACCCCCTTTCTCGGAAAGGGGGCCGGGGGGAATGCCTATAACCTCCGCCACTCGCAACACGGCGCTGCGCGAACGCGGATTGGCAGTCACTTCGGCATCACTCGGAAACACAGGCTTGCCGATCAAGCGCAAAGCCGGCGCTGGCAGATCGGCGGCACGAATCGGCACGCCTTTGGGTGGCTGCGCCGGGGTTGCACCATCGCGCATAAAACGCTTGACGATGCGATCTTCCAGTGAATGAAAGCTGATCACCGCCAGTCGTCCTCCAGGCACCAAGCGCCGTATGCAGCCAGGCAGCGCTAGCGCAAGCTCTTCGAGCTCACGGTTGACATGAATCCGTAGCGCCTGGAAAGTGCGCGTCGCCGGATGCTGGCCCGGTTCACGCGTGCGCACGACCCCCGCAACGAGGGTGGCAAGCTGCTTTGTGTTTGTAATATGGCCTTCGCCCCGAGCAGCCACAATCGCCTTTGCAATCGCATGAGCAAACCGTTCTTCGCCATAATTTTTTATCACCTCTCCTATCTCAGATTGCGATGACCGCGCCAGAAAATCAGCCACGGTCTCCCCTTGCGTGGTATCCATGCGCATATCCAGCGGCGCATTGAAACGAAAGCTCATGCCCCGTTCGGGCGTATCCAGTTGTGGCGACGACACGCCCAAATCGAGCAATACCCCATCGATCTGCGCAATTTTCAATTCGTCCAGCACCGATTCGATCTGGCTGAAATGCGCATGCACCAACGTAAAGCGCGGATCGGTAATCGCCTGCCCTGCATTGATCGCCGCCAGATCGCGGTCTAACGCAATCAGTCGCCCGGAAACCTCTAATGATTCAAGAATTTTTCTGCTGTGCCCGCCACGACCAAAGGTGGCATCAACATAAATGCCCGCGGGACGAATCGATAATGCATCAACCCCTTCGTTGAGCAATACCGTGATGTGAGTGCCTGTGCTCACAGCGCAAGATGTTCAAGACCGGCCGGGAGCAGCTTGTCCCCCAGCGCGAAAATAGCGTCTTGCTGGGCGCGCCAGCCCGCATCCGACCACACTTCAAAATGACTGCCCTGCCCCACCAGCCAGACTTCTTTTTCCAGCCCGGCGTATTGACGCAACGAGGGTGAAATCAGCAAGCGCCCGGCACTATCCAGCGCCACCTCTTCAGCAAAACCCACCAGCAGACGACGCACCATGGCAGATTCAATCTGCAAGCTGGGCGCGGCCAGAATTTGCGCACGTATCGGCTCCCACGCAGGTTGTGGATACAGCAGCAAACAACGATGCGGATGTGCGGTGAGCACCAGCTTGCCTGCACCTGCTTCAAGCAGCGCGTCACGATGCTTCGCTGGCGTTGCCATGCGACCTTTCGCATCGAGATTAAGCGGCGCTGCACCTTGAAACATTTGAACCTCCGTTGAGCGGAAATTATAAATAATCTCCCACTATTCACCACTAATTCCCACTTTAGGCCACTTATTTTTATCGGTCAAGGGGAAAAACGATTTTTTTCAGCGACAACAAAGGCTTAGGTCATATTCTCGAAATTTATTAAG
>DATCQI010000061.1:0-4229 GCA_036569545.1 Rugosibacter sp.
GAAAGCTCTGTGCGTTATTCCAGAAGGCCTGAGAAGATTGTTCAATTTGGGTCGGTTGATATTTTTCCTGCATGGCCGGGGCTTTTGTTGATTGAGGGCGAAAGGCAGAATTATACCCAGCCCCTTGTGCGTTATTAAGGGAGGGGCTGAGAAAAGCAGGGAAAGAGTCTTCTTGGCGAGGACCGGGGCTTGGGTTGATGACTTCAGTTCGCTGCGCCGAGTTGTTTGGCACGGGTCGAAGATACTGAATCTGCTTCAGCCGATAAAGGCCAGCCCGCCAGATGGGTTGTCGCGATATCGCCCAGCGCAGCAATCCAGTCTGCGCGCTCGTTCATGCAGGGGATATAAGAAAATATCTTGCCTCCCGATGCTAGATAGGCATCTTTGCATTCCATGGCAATTTCTTCCAGCGTTTCGAGGCAATCGGCAACAAAGCCGGGACAGATGACATCGACATGAGCTACACCGTCTTTTGCAAGTTTTTCCAGTGTCGGCTGGGTATAAGGCTGAAGCCATTTGGCTTTGCCAAAGCGCGATTGAAAGGTGATGAGATAGTCGTCAGCAGTAAGCCCCAGAGATTCTGCCAGCAAGCGTCCGGTTTTTTGGCACAAGCAAAAATAGGGATCCCCCAGCAACAGCGAGCGCTGGGGCAGGCCGTGAAAGCTGATCACCAGGCGTTCTCCACGCCCGTGCATCATCCAGTGCTCGCGAACGCTCGCTGCAAGCGCCGCGATGTAACCGGGGTGACTTGGGTATTGCTTGATGAAGCGCAGCTCCGGCGGGTTGCGACTACGCTTTATCCAGTCCCCTACGGCGTCCATCACGCTAGCAGTGGTGCTGGCGGCATATTGCGGGTACAGCGGGAAAATGAGTACGCGCTCAACGCCTTTTTGTTTGAGCTGATCCAGCGTGTGGCTGATGGAAGGATTGCCATACCGCATCGCCCAGGCGATTTTGATATCCGTATGTCCTTGCTGACCCAGCAGCCCCTTGAGCAGCTTGGCTTGCCGCTCGGTGTGTACGCGCAGCGGAGAGCCTTCTTTTAGCCATATTTTTGCGTATTTCACGGCTGATTTTGCCGGGCGCAAGGTCAGGATGATGCCGTGAAGAATCAGCCACCAAATGGCACGCGGGATTTCGACGACGCGCGGATCCCACAAGAATTGTTTGAGATAACGACGCAAAGCCGATGTGGTTGGCGCATCGGGCGTGCCCAGATTAACCAGAACAATGGCCGTGCGGCGGACGTCGCTATGGCGGTGTGCAGGTTCGGCGACGTAGCGGGACATGACGATGTTTCAGTGTGCAGAAAGCGTCGAGGACAGCAGCTTGGCCGTGATGTCCACAATCGGAATGACCCGTTCATAAGCCATGCGCGTAGGGCCGATAACTCCGATTGAACCGACGACGTGGCCGTCTACTTCATAGGGGGCGGCCACCACACTACATTCATCAAGCGGAGCAATGCCTGATTCGTTGCCAATGAAAACTTGCACGCCTTCGGCATCGCCGGACAGCGCAAGCAGTTGCGCCAAGTGTGTTTTCTGTTCAAATAAATCAAATAAACGGCGTATCCGGTTCATGTTGGAAGCCAGATCTTCAATACCGAGCAAATTCCTTTCACCGCTGATCACATAGTGATCGGTGGTGTCGGCCATCACCTGGTTGCCTGCATCCAGCGCGGCAGCCATGAGATCGGACATATCAGCGCGCAACTGGCGTAGTTCATCGATCACCCGCGAGTGGATTTGATTGAACTCCAGGCCCACACAATTCTGGTTAAGATAGTTGGCCGCAAACACAAGCTCGGAAGGCGTGTGATTGCGTTGTGTGAACAGAATGCGGTTCTGCACATCACCATTCTCTGTCACAATGATGAGCAAAATCCGCTTTTCCGAAAGACTGAGAAACTCGATTTGACGAATGCTCGGCTGCTGACGGCGTGGCGCAACGACTACTCCGGCGAAAGAGGTTAATTGCGAGAGCAGGTGGGAGGCCTGACTGATTACCCGCTGCGGCTGGTCTGGCTGCATGGCACCCTGAATCTCGGATAGATCGGAGTCCGTGAGGGGGTGCACCGTCAAGAGAGAATCGATAAACAGCCGGTACCCCAGAGGCGTAGGAATACGGCCAGCCGAGGTATGCGGGCTGGTGATAAAGCCTCTTTCTTCCAGGTCCGACATGACATTGCGGATAGTGGCCGGTGAGAGCTCAAGATTGGATCGTTTTGCCAAAGTGTGCGAGCCGACTGGCTGACCCTCGGCAATATAATTTTCGATCAGAGTTTTAAGCAGTGATTGGGAGCGTCTATCCAGCATGTCGATGATTCTAGTCAATATTTAAGAGGGGTGCACTCTTTCTGTGCTTGCCCCTGAGCGCTTTGCTTGCTATAGTGCAGGGCTGACCTTGCTCCACCCGTTACGCATGCGGGGGAGCTACCACTTAACCACAAGGAGATTGCATGCGACATTACGAAATTGTTTTTATTGTTCATCCAGACCAGTCCGAGCAGGTGCCGGCCATGGTTGAGCGCTACAAAGCGCTTGTTACTGCCCGTTCCGGCATCATTCATCGCCTGGAAGATTGGGGCCGCCGTCAAATGGCTTACCCCATCCAGAAAGTTCATAAAGCACATTACGTGCTGATGAATATTGAATGCGATGGTGAAGCCTTGGCCGAACTGGAAAGTTCATTCAAGTTTAATGATGCCGTGCTGCGTCATCTAACTATCAAAGTGCGCAAAGCGGTAACGACTCCTTCGCCCATGATGAAAGAAGAGAAATCTCGTACATCATTTAATCAAGGCGATGCGGTTGTTGCTTCGGCTATTGTTCCAGAAGCAGAAGCAATCGAGACCCCTGCCGCCGCTTGAGCGTTGTTTGACGGTAACTAGATCCCTGCATTGTCCATCAATCTAACGCAGTTATCGGGTCGTCTGCAGGAACGTGGCGCTTTGCGTCGCACCCCCGCAGGTATTCCGGTCATTGAATTTAGCCTGACACACGAATCGATTCAAACGGAATCGGAAGTTGAACGTAAGGTGCTTTGCGAGATGGGTTGTGTGGCAGTAGGGAATCAGGCGCAATTGCTGGCAACCGTCAAACCGGGTGATGAGCTTAAGGTGAGTGGATTTTTAGCAGCACGCAGTCTTAAACGGCGTATGCCGATACTGCATGTAAATACAATTGAATTTGTGGAAGGAACTTGAAAATGGCATTTAAACCAAAAGGCAAGCTAGCAGGTAAAGATGGCAAGGGCGCAAAAGGCCGCAGCATGTTTAAACGGCGGAAGTTCTGCCGTTTCACGGTAGAGAAAATCGAGGAAGTTGATTACAAGGATGTTGAAATTCTCAAAGATTTTATTGCTGAAAATGCCCGCATTATGCCGGCCCGCATTACCGGCACCAAAACCGGCTATCAGCGTCAATTATCAACCGCTATCAAGCGTGCGCGCTTTTTAGCCTTGATGCCTTTCACTGATCTGCACCAATAAGCGAGGAGACGACTATGCAAATTATTTTGATGGAAAAAGTAGTGAACCTCGGCAATTTGGGCGATGAGGTTAAAGTCAAAGATGGCTACGCACGTAATTATTTAATTCCCCAGGGCAAAGCTAAACGCGCTACGGAAGCAAATCGTCAAGTGTTTGAAGCCAAGCGTGCAGAGTTAGAGGCAGCTCAGCAGGCGCTGTTGGCGAAAGCGCAAGCGCAAGCCGCCAAGCTTGATGGCCTGATGCTTCAAATTACGCGCAAGACCGGAATGGATGGCCGTTTGTTTGGTTCGGTCACCAATATCGATATCGCCGATGCGCTGCTGGCGCAAGGCCTGACGGTTGAGCGTTCATCCATTCGCCTGCCTCTGGGCCCGCTCAAGGCGGTTGGTGATTCGCCCATTGAAGTTGCGCTGCATGCAGATGTCATTGCAACTATTACGGTATCTGTGCTGGGCGAACACTAAACAACAAGGCTAGGGACACTGAGCAGCTAAATCCAGCTACGCCTGGTTAATCCCTGCCAGTTTGGCCAAAAAACGAGCTGTCCTCACTTTTGGGGCCGCTCGTTTTTTATTGCAGTGCGTGCAGATTGTGCACATCATTCCCACACGATTTACACACCTTGTCCCCACGATTTCCACAACTTATCCACTTATCAGGCAGCGTTGCGCGGAGTAGACTCATCGCTTCTTTGCGGAGACATCCATGGCCAATGTTCGTTCATTTAACTCCTCGCC
>DATCQI010000062.1:0-4068 GCA_036569545.1 Rugosibacter sp.
GGGCAAGCTGCTAGGATTCATTTTTTACAATTCATTTCACACCGTATTTTTATATCCATAAGGAGCACTTGATGAGCATCAAAACGATTCCCAACTTCATTGCCGGTGAATTCGTATCCTCAGGCAACACATTTGAAAAACGCTCGCCGGTGAATAACGAGGTGATCGCCACGGTGGCTGAAGCCTCGCGTGAAGAGGTCGATCAAGCCGTCACCTCGGCGCGGACCGCTTTGCGCGGCAGCTGGGCAAAAATGTCCACAAGCGACCGCTCGGACATGCTCTACGCCATTGCCAACGAAATGACCCGGCGCTTTGATGATTTCGTCGACGCCGAAACAGCCGATACCGGCATGCCCGCCTCTGTCGCGCGTCATGCCTTTGTGCCACGCGGCGCGGCCAATTTCAAGATTTTTGCCGACATGGTAAAAAACGTGCCGACCGAAACTTACGAGATGGCAACGCCTGATGGCAAAGGCGCACTGAATTATTCCGTCCGCCGCCCCGTGGGTGTGGTCGGCGTCATCTGCCCGTGGAATGCCCCGCTGCTGTTGATGACCTGGAAAGTCGCCCCCGCTTTGGCCTGCGGCAACACCGTCGTGGTCAAGCCATCTGAAGAGTCGCCCCAGTCGGCAGCCTTGCTCGGCGAAGTCATGAATACCGTGGGACTTCCCAAAGGCGTTTATAACGTCGTCAATGGGTTTGGGCCAAACTCGGCGGGTGAATTTGTCACCACGCACCCGGGGGTAAATGCCATCACCTTCACCGGCGAGACCCGCACAGGAGCCGAAATCAGCAAAGCGGCTGCAGTGGGCGCGCGACCGGTATCGTTAGAAATGGGTGGCAAAAATGCCGGCATTATTTTCGCCGACTGCGACTTTGATGCCGCCATCGAAGGCACGTTGCGCTCTTCTTTCGTCAATACCGGGCAAGTGTGTCTGGGTACGGAACGCCTGTATGTCGAGCGGCCGCTTTTTGAGCGCTTCGTCAAGGCGCTCAAAAACGGCGCAGAGAACATGAAAATTGGCGCCCCGTTTGAAGCGGGCGTTGCCATGGGCCCGATGATTTCCCAGGAGCAGCGCAACAAGGTGCTCTCGTACTACAAAAAAGCCGTGGCGGAAGGTGCAACCATCGTGACAGGCGGCGGCATTCCCACCATGTCCGCAGAATTCGCCAATGGCGCCTGGGTTCAACCCACCATCTGGACCGGGTTGCCCGAAACCGCGAGCATCTTGCGTGACGAAATTTTTGGCCCGTGCTGCCACATCACGCCATTTGACACCGAAGAAGAAGTGCTGGCTTTAGCCAACGACACGACCTACGGCTTGTCGGCCACGCTATGGACCAGCAATCTTTCCCGCGCGCATCGCATGGCAGGTGCCTTGGAAGCCGGTATCGTCTGGGTCAATTCCTGGTTCCTGCGCGACTTGCGCACGGCGTTTGGCGGCATGAAGCAATCCGGCATCGGCCGCGAAGGCGGCGTGCATTCGCTGGAGTTTTACACCGAGCTGAAAAATATCTGCATCAAGCTCTGATACCCACTCAAAGGATATAAACATGGCACTTACCCTCGACGAAACAGCCCTACTCCGTGATCGCGTTTTAGCAGCGCAAAAGGGTGCGTATGCCATCCCCAAGCTCACCGATGACTTTCCTGCCATGACCATAGCCGATGGCTATGCAGTGCAAAATGCCCTCAGGCAACGGTTATGCGCAGAGGGTGGGCGCCAGGCCGGATGGAAAATCGGCCTCACCTCCAAAGCCAAAATGCTGCAAATGGGGGTGTCTGTCCCGAGTATCGGATTTCTCATGGCGGACACGGAGCGCGCGGCGGGCAGCACGATTGCCACGCAAGATCTGGTGCATCCTCGCGTTGAATGTGAAATCGCCTTTTTCACCAAAGCCGAGTTGCGCGGCCCCGACTGCACAGCAGAACAAGTATTGGCGGCAACAGATTATGTGGTTCCGGCCCTTGAAATCATCGATTCGCGCTTTTCCGGATTCAAGTTTGATCTGCCCAGCGTCATTGCCGACAATGGCTCAAGCGCCCGGTTCGTACCGGGGTCTACCCGGCACGCGGTTGACGCATTTGATTTGCGGGCGATTCATGTATCGCTTGAAAAAAACGGCGAGCCGGTAGCTGCCGGTGTTTCAGATGCTGTTCTCGGAAACCCGGCAATCGCTATTGCCTTGCTCGTCAATTTGCTTGCCGAGCAAGGCGAAACTCTGCCCGCCCAAAGCTTTGTCATGAGCGGCGCCATTACCGAGGCGATTCCTGTCAAGGCAGGCGACAGCATCCGCGCCTCATTTGATGGCATGGGTGAAATCACCATTCAGTTTCGTTCAGCTTGATTCCCGATAGAAACAGAAAAGACATAACGCGAGTGAAGCTCGCGTTATGTCTTGATGGCACTGTACAGAAAATCAGAAACGGTAACCGACGCCAACCCCAAACAGCACCGGATCAACATTGACCGCGCTGACTTTGGCACCCGTTGCCTTGAGCTTGACATCGCTCTTGATCCAGACTTTCTTGATATCGACGTTAAGGAACCAGTTTTGATTCAGCTTCACGTCAAAACCGGCTTGTAGCGCCCCGCCAAAGCTGTCATTTTCCAGATCCAGCGCACCGACACCAGGCACAGCGAGGTTTACGGAGGTGATGCGTGTGTAATTGACGCCCGCGCCAACATACGGGCGAAACTGTGCATCAGGCTGAAAATGGTATTGCAGCGTCAAAGTCGGCGGCAGATGCTTGAATGAGCCGATCTTTGTGCCAGACAGACTCACATCATGTTTTTGCGGATACGTAAGAACCAGCTCTGCGGCGATATTTTTGGTCAGAAAGTAAGTGAAATCAATCTCCGGAATTATTCTGTCATGACATGAATCGCGTCAGAAGGCACACCTAGCGCCGGAATGGCATCCGAATCATTCGCCGGATCCAGATTAACAGCCCGAACCCGAGCCATAAAGCGCCCCTCCTCGGCCAGCGCCGAGGTTGCACCAGCAGAACCCAGTACAACAGCAAGAACACCCAACCCAAATAATTTTTTCATTTTGCTTTCCCCTATAAGTGAAATGATAAAAAATCTTCCTGGAGGGCATTCTGGACAAGCAAGCACTGCCCCGTGTTGACAATTGTCAAGAAGACCTTTTTTCCACAATAAGAAATAGGTGTTCGCTACATGGCAATGCCAGTGGCATTGACAAAAAAATTGATCTGAACACGCTGCCACTGCAGAAAATCATAACGGGCAAGCCTCGGCGAGGTTTCGGCTATCCCCTTGAAACCGGGAAGCTTACGGATGTCCTGAACAGGCCGCGCAAAAGTTCCCTGAGGGATGCAAAGCACTGGCGCTGGCGGGACAACTCTGCTACAAGGCGGTCGAGCCAAGAACGCACAGCTTTGCAAACCTGGGATCCCCGCTTCGCGGGCAGGCCTTCTCGACGTAGCAGCTGATGAGACGGGGAGGAAATGCAAAAAGAATGGTTACTCTGACCCCAAAGATATGTTCAGCCTCGTCCGTGCCCGGTTAGGAAGGGCACGAATGAGGCCAAAGCACGAACTTAATCGCGCATATCGTCCGAATAGGGCTTTGTCCCATAGTAGGCATGGATGCCTTCAGCCCAGGACAGGTCTGCCATATTGGGCCACTTGTCCTTATCGAATCCCGGGGCGTTTTCGAGGCGATCCTTTTCCACATTCAGCACGAAACGCTTGTTCACGGTATCGAGCGTCAAAGCAGCCCACGGCACGGCAAAGAGCTTCTCGCCCATGCCAAGGAACCCGCCGAAAGACAATACCGCATAGCTCACTCTACCGGTGCGCATGTCCAGCATGATTTCTTTGATGTCACCCAGATTTTCGGCTTTCTGGTTGTAGACGTCGTTTCCAATGAGTGTGTCGGCACCCATAAGCTCAGGGCCGGGCCCGTGCGATGCGTCGGACGCTGCTACGCCGTTCGTCCTGACTCTGTAGATACCATAAGTGTCTCGATCTTCGTAATTCATGGTGATATCCTTCCGTAACATTGTTTCAATGGGGAACCAAGATGGCGTCTTCAGTGC
>DATCQI010000063.1:0-7322 GCA_036569545.1 Rugosibacter sp.
CGTGCTACCGCAAGGACTTGTTGACGAGTTAACTGCTCGTTTTGGCACTCGTTTCACGGTTGCGGAGGCCGTGCGGCTACATCATGGGAAAGATGAATCATCTCATCCGCCAATGCCGCCAGATGCAGTTATCTTCGCTGAATCCACCGAAGAAGTGGCCGCAATAGTCACCTGTTGCAATGTTTTCCGAACACCCGTCATTGCCTATGGCACGGGAACGTCGCTCGAGGGACACATTCTTGCAGTGCAAGGCGGGGTTTGTATTGATCTTTCTGCGCTTAACAGCGTGGTTGCAGTACATACTGAAGACATGGATGCCACCGTGCAATGCGGTGTTACCCGCAAGAAACTCAATGAATGGCTTAATGGAACAGGCCTGTTCTTCCCGATTGATCCCGGCGCAGATGCGAGCTTGGGCGGCATGGCAGCGACCCGCGCCTCAGGGACAAACGCCGTGCGCTACGGCACCATGCGCGAGAATGTGCTGGGCATGACAGTCGTCCTCGCTGACGGGCGCATCCTGAAAACAGGCGGCCGCGCACGCAAATCTTCAGCCGGCTACGACTTGACTCGTCTGATGGTTGGCTCTGAAGGTACTTTGGGCATTATCACCGAGCTCACTGTACGCCTGCATCCCTTGCCGGAAGCCATTGCCAGTGCAGTGTGCGCCTTTCCCAGCATGACTGCTGCCGTCAATACAGTGATTCAGACGATACAAACGAGTGTGCCCATTGCCCGCATGGAATTGCTGGACACGTTGGCCATTTCAGCACTCAACCGCTATAGCAAAACCAGCCTGCGTGAAGATCCCACAGTATTTTTTGAATTTCATGGCTCCCCTGCTAGCGTGCAAGAACAGACGGCGTTAGTCGCAGACATTGCCAAAACGCACGGCGGCCATGATTTTGATTGGGCCACCCGCCCTGAAGACCGCAGTCGTCTGTGGCAGGCCCGGCACGATGCGCTCTGGGCAGCACTGGGTTTAAAACCCGGATCGCGGGCCTTATCCACCGATGTTTGCGTGCCTATTTCACGGCTGGCTGAATGCATCGCTGAGACAATTGAAGACATTGCAAAAATCAATCTTCCCAGCACTATTCCCAGCCCCATTGTCGGCCATGTTGGCGACGGAAACTTTCACGTCGTACTTCTTCTTGATCCGAGCAATCCAGATGAGATGACGCGCGCACACGATTTTGCCACCCGCTTGGCGCATCGCGCGATCCGCATGGATGGCACTTCGACCGGCGAACACGGCATTGGGCTTGGCAAACGCGACTATCTCATCCCCGAGCACGGTGCGGTGGCGATTGATGTCATGCGCGCCATCAAACAGGCGTTAGACCCGAACGACATTCTCAATCCAGGGAAAATTCTGCCATCCGCGCAATGAACTTGTTTCGCGCCGTATCATCAGCGCCGACTTTTCATGCTCTATCCTCCACCGCCTGCACGCTACGGTAAGATGGCACATCACACCCCAAGGAGAAAGCTTATGAGCGGGCAATCTGGTAATCCAACCGATCCGATGGAATTTTTAAAGTCACTTTGGGGCAGCTCGGGCATGCCGCTGCCAGGACTGGTGACGCCAACGCTGGATACGGATGAACTGGAAAAACGCATCACCGACCTCAAAGCAGTTGAGGGCTGGCTGAAAACCAATCTCGGCATGTTGCAGATGACCATTCAAGGGCTTGAAGTTCAGCGCGCTACGCTAACCGCGCTGCAAGCGATCAGCCAATCTGCCGGGTCGGCAGCGCCTGGTGAAAACCCGTTCGCCAATCCGAATCTGGCGACGCTGTGGCCATGGAACTTGATGCCATCAGCAGCAAGCACTTCAAGTCCCGCGGCTGATGCATCGCAATCAACGCGGGCAACAGATAAGCCCGCCGCAAAATCCACCACAAAAGCTAAACGCACTTAACCCAGCCTAAGCGGCATAGCCAATACCTAAATCACGCCATCACGGCGCAGAGTTTCAATTTCATCAGCAGAAAATCCAACCGCTTGCAGCACAGCCACGCTATCTGCCCCTGACGCTGCTGCCGGCTGCATATCAGGCAACGGCCAGTGTGACAGCTTGAAAGGTGGCGCACACTGAGTCACTCCAGCCTCCTCCACGACAATTTGCCGCGCAATAAACTGCGGATGCTTCACTGCTTCCTCTATTCGCAATACCGGCGTGACACAACAATCCAGCGGAACCAGTGTTTTTTCCCAGTACGCCAGCGGCTGTGCCTTGATCACTGCCGCCAGCGCAGCGCGGGCATCTTTCATTTCTGCCGCATTGGTCATATCCAACTTTGCCAGTAGAGGCAAACCCACTGCGACGCACAGCGTTTGCCAGAACTTGGACTCAATCGCACCGACCGCGAGATAGCGATCATCCGCTGTTGCGTACACCCCGTAACCAGGTGATGCCCCTGTCATTACCCCTTCACCGCGAGGTGCTAACCCTTCAGCGGTTTGCGTTGCGGCTAAAGGTAATACCGAGTGTGCCAATATCGCATCCGCCATGGCCACATCCACATGACACCCTTGTCCCGTGGCTTTGGCACCGATCACTGCGGTCAGCACGCCAACCAAAGAGGCAAGACTCCCGCCGAGCAAATCGCCAATCTGAAAATCGGGGATGGCAGGAGCGCTCCCCGGTGTGCCATTTTGCTCAAGCAAACCCGTCATCGCGATGTAATTGAGATCATGTCCGGCATAGTGCGCCCACGGCCCGGTTTGCCCGTACCCCGTAATCGCGCAATACACAATCCGCGGATTAATCGCGCGCACGACGTCATAGCCGATACCCAGGCGATCAACCACCCCGGGGCGAAAACTTTCAAAAATGACATCGGATTCTGCGGCCAAGCGCAAAAAGGCCTGTACTCCCGCTGGCTGTTTGAGATCCAGCCGCAGACTTTTCTTGTTGCGATTGAGCATGCGAAAAAACGGGCTGTCCTGGCCGCGCGCATTCGCTTGGCTCGCCCCAGGACCAAAAGTGCGCGCATAGTCGCCCAGCCCCGTGTCTTCGATCTTGATAACCTCTGCACCCTGATCTGCCAGATGCAGTGTTGCCATCGGGCCTGGCAACAACCGGGTCAGATCAAGCACGCGCAGACCCGCCAGCGGACCGCGCGCCGTCTCGCCAGCGCGCCCCGCAGGAAGTGCCTTTGGGGTGCCGACTTTCATCACATCAGCGATAGGTGTAGAATCCACGCCCGCTCTTGCGGCCTAAATAACCCGCGCCGACCATTTCCTTGAGCAAAGGTGCCGGACGATATTTCGAATCGTCGAAACCCTCGTAGAAAACCTGCATCACAGCAAGCAGCGTATCCAGCCCGACCATGTCTGCCAATGCCAAAGGGCCAATCGGATGGTTACAGCCGAGCTTCATGCCTTCATCAATCGCTTCGGCCGATGCCAGGCCTTCCGAGAAGACGAAAATGGCTTCATTGATCATCGGACAAAGAATACGATTGACCACAAAGCCGGGATTATTTTTAACCGTGATGGGATACTTGCCCAGCGCCTGCGCCAGAGCCTCGACACTTGCATGGGTTTCATCCGAGGTTTGCAAACCGCGAATGATTTCCACCAAAGTCATCACCGGCACCGGATTGAAAAAATGCAGCCCGACAAATTTATCCGGCCGCGCTGTTGCTGCCGCCATATGGGTAATCGATATAGAGGAAGTATTGCTGGCAATAATCGTATTGGGGCCGATCACGCGCTCCACATCCTTGATGATCTTGAGCTTCAAGCCTTCGTTCTCTGTGGCTGCTTCAATCACGATATCCACACCGCTCATATTGGCCATATCGGTGGTTGTATTGATGAGGGCCAGCGCAGCCAATTTTTGTTTTTCGCTGATTTTTTCTTTCTTGATCAGACGATCCAGACTATTCGTAATGGTCGCCAAACCTTTTTGTATTGCCGCCTCATTAATATCCAGCATTACCGTTGCAAAGCCTGACATGGCAAATGTTTGCGCGATGCCATTCCCCATGGTTCCAGCTCCGATAATGCCCACTTTTTTGATAGTCATTTCTAGTTGCCTTTTCATAAATTAAACCTGTTGGTCGGTGACTTACATATTGCGTCGGTATTGGCCACCAACCTCATACAGTGCATTTGAAATTTGTCCGAGCGAACAATGGCGAACTGCCCCCATGATTGTCTCGAAAACATTGTCATCCTTGATCACCGCCTCGCGCAAGCGCGCAATCCACGCTGCGGAGGAATCTGCATGCAGCGCATGAAACGCCGCCAAACGCTGCAACTGTGACTGCTTTTCATCCTCAGTGGAACGCGCCAGCTCGATCTCGCCTTGGGCGTCATCCGCATGGGGATTAAGGAACGTGTTAACGCCAATAATTGGATAAGAGCCATCATGCTTGCGATGCTCATAGAGCATCGACTCTTCTTGAATCTTGCCGCGCTGATAACCCGTTTCCATAGCCCCTAGCACACCGCCGCGCGAAGCAATGGCTTCAAACTCTTTTAGCACGGCCTCTTCAACCAGATCGGTCAATTCGTCGATAATAAAAGCGCCTTGATTCGGGTTCTCGTTTTTCGCCAAACCCCACTCGCGGTTGATGATCAACTGTATCGCCATTGCACGGCGCACGGAGGCTTCAGTAGGTGTTGTTATAGCTTCATCGTAAGCATTGGTATGCAAACTGTTGCAATTGTCATAGATGGCAATCAACGCTTGCAAAGTCGTGCGAATATCGTTGAAATCCATTTCCTGCGCGTGCAGCGAACGGCCGGACGTCTGGATGTGATACTTCATCTTCTGGCTACGATCATTCGCGCCATACCGATTTTTCATCGCTACCGCCCAGATGCGGCGGGCGACACGGCCGATGACGGCATACTCCGGGTCCATCCCATTACTAAAAAAGAAACTCAAATTCGGAGCAAACTCGTCAATGGCCATCCCGCGCGCCAGATACGCTTCAACAAAGGTAAATCCATTAGCCAAGGTAAATGCCAACTGCGTAATCGGGTTCGCGCCCGCCTCGGCGATGTGATAGCCGGAAATGGAGACCGAATAAAAGTTGCGCACCTGATGTTCGACAAAAAATGCCTGAATATCGCCCATCATTTTGAGGGCGAATTCCGTCGAAAAAATACAGGTATTCTGCCCCTGATCTTCTTTCAAGATATCTGCCTGCACCGTGCCGCGCACATTAGCAAAAGCGAAATCGCGCAGTGCCTGCGCTTCATCCACGCCAGGCTCCCGGCCATGGCTCTCGCGAAATTTATCTGCCTGCTGATCAATTGCTGCATTCAAAAACATCGCCAGTATCATCGGCGCCGGGCCGTTAATCGTCATCGACACCGAGGTTGCCGGGTCGCACAGATCAAATCCTGAATACAGCACTTTCAAGTCATCCAGCGTGGCGATGGAGACGCCGGAATTACCGACTTTGCCGTAGATATCCGGGCGCAAATCCGGGTCGCAGCCATACAGCGTGACCGAATCGAACGCCGTGGACAGCCGTTTGGCGGGCATGCCGTCTGATAGCCGGTGAAAGCGACGGTTCGTGCGAAACGCATCCCCTTCACCCGCGAACATGCGTGTCGGATCTTCGTTTTCCCGCTTGAAGGCAAACACACCAGCGGTATACGGGAATTCACCGGGCACATTTTCACGCAGCAAAAACTTGAGCAACTCACCTTCATCCGTAAACCGTGGCAGCGCCACTTTGCGAATCCGCGTGCCAGACAACGACTCGCTCACCAGGGGCGTACGGTTTTCCTTGTCACGAACTTTCACCACAAATTCGTCGCCCGCATAAGCAGCTTTTGTCTTCGGCCAAGTCGCTAACAATGTGCGGGATTCTTGCGTGAGCTGGCTGTCTTTCGCTGCAATCAACGCATCAAAGTCTGTCGCATTTTTCTGGTGCTGAACGAAAATACTTTTCGCCGTGGTCAATGCCTGCCGCTCGTGGGCAATCTGCGCCTGCCTCACCACGTGCTGGTGATAGCCGCGCACACACTCCGCGATTTCTGCAAGGTAGCGCACACGCTCTGGTGGCACAATCGCCTGGCCGGCGGAGGACTGCTTGACCGTCACAACAGGCAACACGCCGGGGACAAGCGCCAAGCCATGCTTCATCAGACGCGGGGTCAGCGCCTGATACAGAGCAGTAACGCCATCATCATTGAATCGGGCCGCCATGGTACCGAACACTGGCATATCCTCGGGTTTTTCAGCAAAGCGCTCGTGGTTGCGTTGATACTGCTTGCGCACATCGCGCTGCGCATCATCAGCGCCCTTGCGATCAAACTTGTTGATGGCTACAAAATCCGCAAAATCGAGCATGTCGATTTTTTCCAATTGAGAAGCGGCACCGAACTCCGGCGTCATTACATACAGGGAGCAATCCACCAGCGGCACAATGGCGGCGTCTCCTTGGCCAATGCCGGAAGTCTCCACAATGATCAAGTCAAAACCAGCGACTTTGCAGGCGGCAAGCGCATCCGGCAGCGCACGAGAAATTTCGCTGCCACTTGTGCTGTCAAAATTACGCGTCGCCAAAGAGCGCATGTAGATATTCGGGTGGCCAATCGCATTCATGCGAATACGGTCTCCCAGCAACGCACCTCCCGTCCGCTTGCGCGAAGGGTCGATTGAAATGACTGCGATTTGCAAACCATCTTGTTGATCCAGGCGAAAACGGCGGATCAGCTCATCGGTCAGCGAGCTTTTTCCCGCACCGCCCGTGCCGGTAATGCCTAAAGTCGGCGTTGGATGGCTAATCGATATTGCAGCGGCTTTATCCCATAAAGCCTGCTTGTCTTGTACCGACCATGCGCCGTTCTCCAACGCTGTAATGGTTTGGCTTAACACCCGCCGATCACCGCTTTCGAGCGCAGCCCAATGGGGTGGTGCAGCCTGAACAGTTACCGCATCACAGCGCATCACCATGTTATTGATCATGCCTTGCAGGCCAAACGACTGGCCTTCTTCAACAGAATATAGATGCGCCACGCCATAGGCATGCAACTCTTTAATCTCTGCGGGCACAATCACCCCACCGCCGCCGCCAAACACTTGGATGTTCTCGCCGCCACGGGCTTTGAGCAAATCAATCATGTACTTGAAAAACTCGACATGCCCGCCTTGATAAGACGATACGGCAATGCCGTGCGCATCCTCTTGCAAAGCGGCGGTCACAATCTCGTCGACCGAACGGTTATGGCCAAGATGAATCACCTCAACCCCGGTCGCTTGCAGAATGCGCCGCATGATGTTGATTGAAGCGTCATGGCCATCGAATAACGATGTCGCCGTAACAAAGCGTATCTGACGCGAGGGC
>DATCQI010000064.1:0-25078 GCA_036569545.1 Rugosibacter sp.
AATACGGCGGCGCAGCCCTCGACGAGTGCCGGACTGAGCGGCTTCTCGCTGTCCAGTTCCACGGCAACAACCTACAGCCCACCCGTCAGTGTGACCGAAGGATGCGCCAAGAATTTCATCATATTTATTGGCAACGGCTTCCCCTCTAATGTCGGGTCTGCAGCGGAACTCACGGCGGCCGGCAGCCTCGTCGGCGTGACGCCGGATACTAGTCAGATCGTCAGTATTTCTCCCCAAAATCCCTACGCCGACGAATGGGCGCGCTTCATGTACAAGTATGGTGTTCCCTCGGTAGTTGATGACCCCAAGAACCCCGGGGTCAAAATCAGGAACAAGATCGCCACCTATACCATTGATGTCTGTAAAGATGCATGCCAGTCTTCGCAAGCCACGCTGCTCAAGAGCATGGCCAATGTCGGTGGTGGCAAATACTTTCAGTCCACCAGCCAGGCGTCCATCAAGAGCGCGCTGTCCTTGATCTTTGCCGAGATTCAGGCTGTCAATAGCGTCTTCGCCTCCGCCACACTGCCGATTTCGGTCAATACGCAAGGCACTTTCGAGAACCAGGTCTACCTTGGTGTATTTCGTCCGGATGCCAGCGCCCGTCCACGCTGGTTTGGCAACCTCAAGGAATACAAGTTTGGCCGCTATTGCGATGCCGACCGTAACGATAAGGTGCTGATCGACTTGACGCGTCCGTTGCCACTGACTGGAACGTTTACAACGACCGACGAACGCGTCGCCGATGATGTGGCCGCGCCGGATTGCGGCAGTGACTCGCAGGGCAAGATCGATATCAAGCTGTATCTTGCAGACAAGAATGGCTATCGCGCGATTGATGAAGAGGGCAACACTGGGTTCATCGATCTTTCCGCAGTCAGTCATTGGACCACGCCATCGTCTTACTGGAATTTCCTGCCGACGGTGAACGGCAGCATCAGTGATTCACCAGATGGCCCGGCAGTCGAGCGCGGCGCGGCCGCTCAGCGTTTGCGTACTCACTGGGGCGAGGCAGCCACTGCGCCCAATCCCGATGGCCGCAAGATATACACCTGTCTCGGCACTTGTCTTGCCTCCGGCGCCACCGCTGCACAAAAGACACTATCGAACAACGTGCTATCAACGACAAATACCGAGGTGACCAGCGCACTTGTCGCACCCAGCGGCTCGGTATCGGTAACGCTGACGCGCTCCGGAAATACCGTCACGGGAACGGTCAGCAGCGGCACACACGCTTTTGTCGATGGTAATGCCGTGGTGATCGCCGGTGCCACCCCGCCAAGTTACAATGGAACCCAGACCGTGAGTACCGGTGGCTCCTCCACGGCCTTCACCTATGCAGTGACAGAAACGCCAGCAACGACAAGTTCTGGAACGGCAACACTGGCCAGCAGTCCGATTAACATCAATGCCGTAACTCTGTCTTCCGGAGTGCCTGGCGCAACGGTTACGGCTACCGTTACAGCGGCGGCATCGGTCACCGGCACCACAGCTACCGTTGCCGGCACAGGCTTGTCCTATATAGATGGCAGTCGAGTGCGAACGAATGCGTCTCCTGGCGCCAGCTATACGTTTTCCACCACATTGACTGCCGCTCCGGGAAATGCAACCGGGATACAGGCAGTTGGCGGCGGAACGACGGCAACAGGGCTAACGGCGGCTTACGACGCAACCAACAACCGCTTCACTGTGACCTCGGGCAGCAATTTACCGACCGGCCTCAAAAATGCTACCGTGGGAACCTCGGTAGCCATCACCAATTCGAGCGATGCAAAATACAACGGAACCTGGTCGGTACTGAGTAGTGGCGTCAAGACCTTGACCTTCGCTTACAGAACGTATGCTGGTTGCAGTCCTTGCACAGGCACCACGATTGCCGCTGCCGGTGCAACAGCCGATACCATTACAATTGTACGCAGTGTTGGCAGTACAACGGCGACGGCGACCCGCACGACTAACACTCTGAGCAGCCTCGCCAATGGCAATACGGTAATTATTTCCGGCACCAGTGGATATGACGGCAACTGGAGCATCAGCGCCGTAAACAATGCCACGCAGACTTTCCAGTTCGGGCCGGTCACGCTTGGCCCCTCGACGCCGGCCACTGGCACTATTACCGCCACATTGTCCGGTGCCGGTAGTGGCCCAACCACTGCCAACCTGATCAACTGGACCCGGGGCAAGGATCTGTGGGAAGACGAGAATCTCGATGCATCGCTCACCGACGTGCGTGCCAGCGTTCATGGCGATGTACTGCATTCTCGCCCGGTCGTGGTGAACTATGGCGGCAGCATAGGCATTGTTGGCTTTTACGGTTCCAACGACGGATTTCTGCGCGCCATCAAGGGGGGTACTGCAGATACGGATGGACAGGAAAAATGGGCTTTTGTTGCTCAGGAGTTTATGAACTACAGCAAACTCGCGCGGCTTTACAGCGATAGTGAGGTCGTGCGCTACCCTAACCTCGCGTGTGGTATCACGCCTACTCCGACCCAACGCGGTTATTTCTGGGATGGCCCACTGACGGTCTATCAGACCCCGGACGGAACCACATCCACCCCGCCCAGCAAGACCTGGCTCTACGCGACTATGCGGCGCGGCGGACGTGCGTTGTATGCCTTTGATGTCACTGATCCGGATGCCCCTCAGATAATGTGGCGTGTCGCTAATACTACGACAGGATTTTCTGAACTCGGGCAGACCTGGTCTGAGCCGAAGATCGTCAAGCTGAAGGGAATAAGAGCCAGCGACAGCAGTGCACAGTCGCAACTGGCATTGGTCTTCGGCGCCGGCTACGATGCGGCCCAAGAAGATAAACCCTCCGGCAGCGCGCGCATGGTGACCATGGGACGCGGAGTATTTGTGGTGGATGCCGCAACCGGCGCCAAAATCAACCTGCTTTCCCCTCCAACGGGCGTACAGGGTTACAGCTTTGCCGCCGATGTCACCCCGCTAGACCTCGATGGTGATGGTTATGTTGATCGCATCTACGCTGCCGATACTGGCGGCAACATCTTCCGCTTCGATGCGGTGCAGACTGCCGAGATCGGTACGGCAGGCTATTGGAAGACCTATCAAATTGCCAAGGTCGGCGACGTCGGGAACGATGGTGGATCGGACGCGCGGAAATTCCTGTTTGCGCCAGAAGTCGTTCCCTTCCGCGACGCTGGGGTGCTCAAGGCCAATATATTGATTGGCAGTGGCGACCGGGAAAAACCCCTGTCGAACCTCCAACCCGATGGGACAACCACCAAAACGCTGACGTGTTCCGCTTATTACAGCGACTCTTATTACGGTACCCCCGTGTCGGATCGACTCTTCGGCCTCATCGATACCGTACAGTCTGGCGCCGTTGAAGCAACGGTGAATGCCTCACCCATTACATTGTCTGACTTATTAGACGTTAATGCCAGCAGCAGTCTGACATCTTTCAGTCTTTCTAGCGGCTATAAAGGCTGGAGCATCCTGCTGAAAAACGATCCGACCGCCAGCGGCCACCCCGGCGAAGAAAAGGCGGTAAACCAAGCGCGCGTGGTTGGTGGCATTGCATTTTTTGCCACTAACACCCCAGTTGCGCCTGACCCAAGCCATGGAGTCTGCACCAACCTTGGCGAGGCACTGGGTTATGCGGTTGACCCCTTTACCGGCCTGCCTGCCATCAACCGTGATGGATCGACCAGTAATGGCGTAGCAACGTATACTAACGCCGATTACACCACCCAGTTCGCCGGTGGCGGCTTGCCGCCGACCGTGACGGCGGGTGTGGTATCAGTTGGTGGCACGCCTTACCGCTTCATCATCGGCAGCGGTGGCTCTGGGGTAACTTCGGCTTCCTCCATCGCCGGACAGCGCAACATACTTAACATCAAGGGCACCCGCAATCGGCTGTACTGGTCTTACGGAGCAGACTGATAGCAATGCACCCACACCGTCGCCATATAAATATTTGGCGCTGGCAGAACGCCGATCAATATCGCTCCCGCAGATAGATGTACGGTGCTCTTGGGGCACCTAGCTGAATCCGCGCGTTGGGATCTTGTGCCCAGGCCGGCGTGCCGTTGCAGGTTGAGGACCAGAAGCCTTGCAGCCAGGGCAGATTCGCCGCCGTACCACTATGGGCAGCGTTACAGGAAGTATCGACCCCGGCCGCATTCAGGTTGGCAGAGAGATCGAAGCTGCCAGGCACGCCAGTACGATTGAAGATGAGCGTGCCTTGACCGGCATTCAGGGTGATCGGACTGGCCGACTGGATGCCGGGCGCCAGGCCGCCGCTGATGGCGATGGCATTGGTGGGAAGCGCGGTACAGCTGTCGGCGCCGTTGATGTTCCAACCGGTGCCGGTGTATGACTCGGTGCGCAATGGCACGCGAATGTCGAGCAGTTCCGAGCCGTAGGTGTTCATCAGGCGCAGACGTCCGAGGCGGAACTGGTTGCCGGCGTCGAAGGCGAGCGGGGTCGGCGTCAGGCTGCCGGAAATCACGGCCGGGTTGCCGGCCGGGCCGGCTTCCGAAAGATCGTCGAGTTGCAGGGCCAGCGCGAGGGTGGCACTGAATGGGGCTTGGGTCGTCGGGTCGGGAGTCACTGCCGGATCGCGGCGCAGGGCGAGTTGGTCGGTTGCGCCGAAGCTGAGCGTGCCACTGCCGTTGTTGGCGCTGGCGACACTGGCAGTACCGACCATGCCGGCATTCAGGGTTGCCCAGCCGGGCAAGGCCGTGGCGGGCACTGGCACATAAGTGTACGCAGCCGTAAGGCGGATTTTGCTGGCGGCATCCAGGCGCGTCATGGCGCAGGTCTGGGTCGGCGCGGTGCAGGCGGCGCTGCTGTAGGCGAGTGGTGAGGCCAGCTTCCAGATGCCGCCACTACCCACCACGCCGAGGTAATCCAGAGTCTGCACCGGTGTCGCCGCGCCGTTCATGGCCTTAACAGTAATGCTGGGCGCCAGCGCATAGCCGAAGGGCTGGCCAAGATAGGTGAAGCTGCGTGCGGCACAGGCCGAACCGAAGGTTTGCAGCAGTGGCACATTCAGTGTGAGCCGATAGCTCGCCGGGACGAAACGGCCGCTGTAGATGACGGCATTGGAGCGGAAGTAACGCTGGTTCCTGGTCGAATCCGCTGCATCGACGCTGGCGAAGCTGCGGTCCTCGACTTCCCAACTGAAGGCGCCGGCTTCGCTGTAGGCGGCGCTGGTGCTGGAGAGTACACCGCTGGCATAAATCCAGCTGCCGACCGTGAAGCTGCCGGGGACACAGGTGTAGCCGTTGGCGGCGCAATAGCCGGGATCGGGCAGCACCAGGTTGCCGGGTACCAGGGTCGGGTTGCCGGCGTAATTGGTGGTGGTGGCGTTGGCTGCGTTTCTTGCTGTCAGGCCCGAGAGGGAAAAAGGCTTGCCGGCGGCATGCACGTTGCCGCCGGAAGCCGCCAGATTGTTGAGTGACCGGCTGTTGCCGGGATTCTGCCAGTCGGTATCCTGTGTCGGTGCGCCGATGGTATTGATATAAGACGGGCGGATGGCGAAGGCATCGTTCGAGCAGCCATATTTTGTCGCGTCGGAGCCATTGATGATCTTGAGCCGCACTTCGGGCCAGGCGTTGACCGGTGTTTTGGCGGGCAATGCGACACGGGTCGTGTTCGGGAAGTTGAGTGTGAAGGTCGTCAGACCGGCGTCGGTGGCAATCACTGTCCAGCTGGAGCGACAGCCTTTGGCATCCATTGCCCCCGAGTTGTCGCGGGCATCGAGGAACTGTACCGTAGTATTGCCGTTAAACGCATTCAGTGTGCCACCGTTTAGCGACACGGCATCGATATTTCCGGAGCTGGATGCCAATTGCATTCCAGCGATTTTGGTGCGAATCAGGCCGCTGACCGAACCGCCTGCGGTACTGCTGTCAAAGGCGTTGAAATTTCCCAGCGCGGGATTGCATACCGGGCACAGGCGCAGGCTGCCATCGCGTTGCAGCCCTTGCACTTCGTTGGCATAGATGGCGGCGATCTCGGTGTCAGCCAGCACCCGGCTGTAAATTCTGGTTTCATCGAGACGCCCTTGAAAACGGTAGTTGGAACTATTCTCTGTGGACGCCAGGTTCTCGCCACCAACCGCTGCTGTGCCGGTATCCGAGCCCCAGGCGCCGGTGTAGGTGTTGTTGGTATCGGAGAGCAGGTTGCCACCGGCATCATAAATGATCAGGCGGCGTGTCCTGGCCGCCGCATCGTGGGTGGCGACGACGAAGTACCAATTGTTCGAACTGACGATGGCCGGCGAATCGAAAATCACCGGATTGACCGCGCGCGAGAAAAATCGCACTACGCCTGCGCCGCCGTCGCCCAGACTGACGGCAAAGCCGCCGGTGTTGTTCTGGTCATCGCCATAGATGCGCTGGCCGCTCTTGGCAGCATTGGTCGAGTAGATCCACGAGGCAAGGGTGAAATTGGTGTAGCCAGGGGTGAAGCCAAGTTTAGGGAAACTGGCTGGCAAGCCGATGTAGCCGGTGTTGCCATCGAAGCTGTCTGCAGTGCAAATCCGGCCAGCCGAGGCGACGCTCATGCCCCCCACCAGCGTGCCGTGGTAGCCATTGCCGCTCACGTCGGCGGCTTGGGTCGGGGCGGCGGCACACTCATCAAGCCGGTATTCGGCCAGCGGTGCCGTCGGCTTGAAGAAGCGCAATGAAGAATAGGCGAGCGAATTGATGGTGCTCAGGTCGACCATGGCGTAATCGGCGGCGCTCAACTGGTAACCGATCTGTCCCACGCCCTGCGAGACGTTGGCGATGTCCTTGTACTGATAAATGAAGTCGCCGCTCTCCTGGAGAATCATCTGCACGTTGAATAGACTGTTGCCGCTGCTCCATTCTTTCATCTGCGACCAGGTGACGACGAACTGGCGGTTAGGTGCGCTGCCGAGGGTGGCGTAGGTGACGCGCCCCGCGCAGGGCGCTGGTGCGCCGCCGGGACAGAAGTCTGCGCCATATACACGCATGGTGTTATTCATGTTCGCATCGGGGTAGTTGTACGGATAGGTCGGCGGCGGCCCCACAGTCTGCGTTCCATAACCGCAATAGTTGTTGCCGAACTGGAGCCGACCGTTCGAGTTGATGTGCACCTGCGTATAGACAGCGCCGCCGTAGGTGAAGTTGAACCCGAGATTGATCGGCGCGGTGCCGTCGTCATCGACCGGTGCGTTGTTCCACGCCGCGCATTGTGCGGCGCCACCCCAGGTGACGTTGGTGTGCGTGGTGTTGTCGATCCAGACCAGCGGGATGGGGGCATAGCCGTAGGTGGCCGCCTGTGCGCTGATGGTTGGCAGGAGACAGAGGAGGCAAAGCAGTCCGTGCCGGACGAAACATGCCGCCCGGCGAAAAGTCGGCGCTGGCAATACGGCGGCAGAGTGGCTCGGAGGATTCATAGTATGACCTCGATACGGCGCTCGACATAATCGGGACTGGTCGGCGCATTGTTGGGACAAACACCAGCGGCAGGTTGATTGCAGGCGGTAGAAATTATTTGAAAAACCGTCGGGCCGTTGTTGGCATCCCCTGTTGCGGTACAGATGACGGTAACGGTGAAACCAGCCAGCGTCGGCGCTGCCGGCACAAAGGAGGTGGGCGAGGCCGGGCAAGTGCGGGTATTGGGGTTGGCGCTGCCGACAGCCACGGCCGGCGTGCTGTAACTGAAGTTGTAGGTCGGCGTAGCTTGTACCCGATAAATGCCCCATTCAATGCCGGATCTGGCGGCCTGGTAAGCCCGCACACCCTGAATATCGAGCGCGGTGCCGATCTGCTGGTTGGTGGAGATGCTAACGATGAACGCACCCAGCGCAGCCAGCACGACGAGGATAAAAATCGCCGTAACGATGGCAAAGCCGTGCATGCGTTGGGCGACGTTATTCATGGCGTGTTGTCGATGCGAATTTGCTGGGCGAGCGAGATACGTTCACCGCTTGCATCGGAGAGCGTGAGGTTAATGAGCAAGAGGCCATTTCGTCCGCTGGCATTGGGCGCGTATTCGACGGTACAGATGGCATTGCCGGCAATCGGCGCAATCGTGCCACCGGCAGGCGGTGTGGCTTGCGCGGCATTGAAGCCATAGCTCCATTGCCGCGTCATGTTAGCGGGCGCTGCAGCCGGACAGGCATAGGTGACGGCTTGCGTGTTGCCTGGCACGACCTGAAAGCGGGCATCGGGCGAAGGTAACGGCGGCGCTTGAATGGCAAATGGATTGGCGGCCAGCGTGACAATATTGCCAGCGACATTTTGCACCAGCGCACGATTGCCGCCTGTGTAAGCGTCAGCCGGCGCGTTGCCAGGGCCAAGGTTGTAAATAACGATTGAGTCTCCTGCAGCGATAGCGGGATTGATGGGCATGGGGCCCAGCACGTCAAAGCTCAAGTCGGCGGGATTGGTATAACTCAAAAAGTCACCGCCGGTCGAACCATCGGCATCAAAGCGATAACGTCCACCGCTACTGGTTATGATGAATTCAATGTAATTGATGCCACCAGCATTGGCGACGCGTACGCTATTGGGCAGCGCCAGGCGTAAATCACGTGTGAGGCGGCGCAGGGCAACATCGGCCTGGTCGGTGAGTTCAGCGCGCCGTGCTGAATCAAAATAGCCCTGGATGGGCTTACCAACAAAGACAGCGACAATGGCACCGAGAATGCCCAGGATGGCGATCGTGACGATCGCTTCGATCAATGTAAAACCAGCGGCACGATGGGTCGGGCAGCGTGGCGGATAAGCAGATGAAATCATCATGGCAATGAATTCGGCGCGTAGCGCGTGCGATAGCCTTCGACGGTAAGAGTCTCGTTGGCAAAACTGACGGTTACGGTAATGCGTAGCGAAGCCGCTGCTGGCACCGCCGCCGCGCCCGGCCCGAGCGCATCCTGCGCAACAACGATAGCAGCGCTGTATCCGGGTGGCATGGCGGTACCGGTGATGCCGGTGGTGATACCCGTCAAGCCATTGTAGTCATTCACGTTATCGAACGGCGTCACCGCCCCGCCGCGTGTCTCGCCCCCTTCTGCGCCGAGTGCCTCAGGCGTGGCGCAAGCGGTGGCGTTGATCGCCGTGGCTGCCGCCGGATCGTCCGGGTCACACCAGGTGTAGGGTTGCACGGCTACTTCATCCATCAAGCCTTCGGCGATGGCCAGCATCTGCTTTCTGATCATCGGGTCGGCGCTATGCCTGGTTGTTAGGTTGAGCACGGAAAGAATGCCCGCCAGCCCGACGCTAACAATGACGATGAAAACGATCAACTCGATCAGCGTGATGCCGCGCTGGGCTTGACTAGTGCACATAGCCCGTTTCTGCAGTGACGTTGATGGTGTAGTCACTCGTGCCACCTGTCACTGTGTAAGCGGCGGCAGCTGATGGGCGGCCGAGCGGATCAAAACTCAACGCTGCTGGGCCGACGAGCACCACGCCGTTAGGCGCACACACCGCATTACCGGGCCCGCCACAGGCGGCATCGCTCGTTGGCAGGGTAAGCTGGCGCGGACACGTCCCGGTACCGAGCGCATCGGTAGGTACATTGTCAATGGTTAGCGTGAGCATGTTGCCAACCAATGCAACACAGGTAATTCGCCGTTGCGCCACCGCCGACTTTCTGGCGAATTCAAGCGTGGCTTTAAGCTTGTCGCGAAAGCCGACTTCGTTAAAGCCTGAAAAATTAAAATGCGGCAACGCCACAGTGGCGAGAATGCCCATGAGCACCATCACCATGATCAGCTCAATCAACGTGAAGCCGGTTTGTGGCTTATACCGAAAGTGCGACAATGATAGGGGCAGCCTCATGACCCGAGTCTAGCAACCAGTCTCACACGGAGCAAGACTTGGCATTGCCATTCACGACCAACGAACGCTATAATCTGCGCCCTCGCTGTTGTAGCTCAGTTGGTAGAGCAACTGATTCGTAATCAGTAGGTCACCAGTTCGATTCCGGTCAACAGCACCAGTAACACCAAGGCTTGCAGCGATGCAGGCCTTTTTTATTTTCCAGACAGGGATAGCGCCAAGCTACCGATAAACCAGCACCGGGATTTTCGAGTGTGTGAGCACTTTCTGGGTTTCTGAGCCAAGCAATAAACCGCTGATACCGCGTCGTCCGTGTGATGCCATGAAGATCAGGTCTGCGCCCACTTGCTGTGCCGCCGCAATGATGCCTTCCCACGGTGCGCCATTCGTCAGGCTGAGTGAATTCACTTTGACCCCTTGCGCTGCAGCTTTGGATTTAGCTTCAGCTTCGCTCAAAATCTCATGCGCTTGTTCTTCAGCCATTTCGGCAAATCGTTCTGGTGTCGTCGGATCAATGAGTGCACCTTCGCCATAAAAAGCTATTGGATATTCCGGCTTGGCAAAGAAGAAAGTAATTTGCGCACCGGTTTCTTTAGCAAAGGCAATCGCACGATCCGCTGTGCTTGCCGAGAGTTCTGAGCCATCTACAGGGACAAGAAGATGTTGGAACATGGTAACGCCCTCCCATGGTAATGATGCAGTTTGGTGATATATCTATTTTATTAGTCTACAGCAACCTCTGACGGGTGCGTTGATGTAGATCACACATGTCGAACTTAAATGTTACGGTGTTTCATGGGCCGTTGACAGATACCGCTAAGGTAAGCCGCGCGCATGAATACTGACGATAAAAATACTGGATTTAAATGAGATCGAAGCAATCAGGTATAGAAGGGATACCGAATTGCTATTCTAGATAGCTGCAGCCCCTGATCATGCTTAAAGCACGATCAGGGGCTGCAAGAATTACCCGTGTGACGCCAAATTTTTTAACAGATCAGTGCGCAGGCGCTGCCATGGGTGCCTGGATCGTGATCCATTTCCACTCGGTGCAATGATCGATGTCGGTCGCAGCGCCTTCACGGCCCATGCCTGAATCACCGATACCACCAAAGGGAACGTGTGGTTCATCTTGTAGTGAGGGCGCATTCACATGCACCATGCCCGCGTGAATTCCTTGTGCCAAACGCATCGCCTCAGCCAGGTTTTGCGTATACACCGCAGCCGAGAGGCCATACGAGGTATCGTTAGCAATCGCCAAGGCTTCGTCGGCTGAATCCACCTTGTACACAGCTGTCACGGGACCGAAGGTTTCTTCGTAGTAACACGTCATGCCTTTTTTGACGCCTGTCAAAATGGTTGAAGCGCAGCGATTACCGTCCCACACTCCACCGGTTTCAATCGTGGCGCCATTGGCAACTGCATCTTCAATATGCTGACGAACTCGGTCGCGCTGGCGTTGTGAAATGATCGGACCAGTCACTGTTCTTGGGTCACGCAGATCGCCAAAACCCAAGCTGGAAGTAATCCCTTTAAAGCGCTTGAGAAATTCATCATAAACCGGCGCTTCAACGAGAACACGGCTGGATCCCATGCACACCTGGCCTTGATAGAAAAACATGCCCATCACGGCGCCCATCGCGGCAGCATCCAGATCAGCGTCTTTCAGAACGATCAATGGGCTCTTGCCCCCTAATTCGAGCAGTACACGCTTCATGTGCTTGCCGCAGAGCTCTGACAAATGACGGCCGACACGTGTAGAGCCAGTGAAGTTAACGCCTTTCACATGGGGATGCGTCACCAGAGTGTCGCCAATCTCATGGCCATAGCCCGTCAGCACATTGAACGAACCGGCAGGAAAACCTGCATCACGCAACAGTTCGGCAACGCGGATGGCGACTACAGGTGCCTCTTCGGACGCAAGCATAACCACGGTGTTGCCCGTGGCCAGGGGGCCGGAACATTCAACAAAGGCTTTAATCAAAGGCACATTGAAGGGGGTAATGCAGGCAAACACCCCCAAGGGCGAGCGGGTCGCCATCGAAAACCGTCCAGGCACATCCGAGGGCAGCGTCATTCCCGTCACGCGGCGTGGAATTCCCGCAGCAGTGCGCAAGGCATCAATGGAAAACTTCACTTCGAACTGAGCTTTGAACAGTGGAGAACCGCCTTCTTCAATCAGCACATTGATAAATTCTTCAGCGCGTTGTTCGAGCAGATCGGCCGCCTTGGACAGCCAGGTTTCGCGCTGGCCCGGTGTCGTCATGCGGTAGCTCGGAAAAGCCGCATGAGCGGCTTCAACTGCGAGCTTGACGTCTTCTACCGAGGCGCGAGCGGATTCCGCCATCGGCGTATCTTGCTCTGGGTTCAGTTTGATAAACGTTGCATTGCCCTGCGCGGCACGGAACTCACCACCAATCCACAGTTTGGTTTGAATCAAAGATGTTACAGGCTCATTCGCTCCCATGGCTTACTCCTCAGTTTTTAAGAATTAAAGGTTAAAAAAATAATAACGGGTTATGTCTGGTCGATCGATTGTGCATTTCAGCCAAGTAAATGGTTCAGCCCAGGCCACCCGATAGCCTGATTTCAATCATCAATACTCTTGCACAACAAGCGTGTAAGTATTCCCTTCTTTAGCTGGCCTGTCAATCAATTAGCCAATTCGCTGCAAGAACGACTAACAGATAGCGACTGCGCGCAGGCCAGGCGATATAATCTTCGCATTTTCAAGGAGCGGCTATGAGTTTGAACCGTGTGTCATCAGGAAAAAATTTACCGGATGACTTTAATGTAATTATCGAAATCTCGATGCATTCCGAGCCGATCAAATATGAGGTGGACAAGGAATCTGGCGCAATTTTTGTTGATCGCTTCATGTCCACCGCCATGCACTATCCCTGCAACTATGGCTACATTCCGCATACGATTTCCGGTGATGGTGACCCGGTAGACGTGCTCGTTGTCTCGCAATTTGCGTTGCCACCCGGGGTAGTTGTGCGTTGTCGACCTGTGGGCATGCTAAAAATGGTCGACGAAGCGGGTGAAGACGCCAAACTGCTGGCAGTGCCGGTGGACAAGCTCACCACGCTGTACAGCAACATTAAAACCTTGCACGATCTGCCACCAAGCCTGCTTAACCAGATTTCACACTTTTTTGAACACTACAAAGACCTGGAACCCGCCAAGTTTGTCACAGTGGAAGGCTGGGTCGGCTTAGATGAAGCCAAAAATGAAATCATGAGCGGCGTAGCCACTTACCAAGCCGCCAAAAACAAACCCGCGTATTGATTTTTCTGTTGTACTGACCTCTGACATTTTGTCGAGTAACACTTGAATACAAGGCTATAGCCCCCTCCATGTCCAAGCTGCGCATCGCGATCGCTCAACTCAATGCCACGGTGGGCGATCTTGCCGGCAATGTGGCGCGCATTCAGGCATTTGCCGCCCGCGCCCATGCGGGTGGCGCGCACGTGCTGCTCACACCTGAGCTCGCGCTATGCGGCTATCCGCCGGAAGACCTGCTGTTACGACCAGATTTTTATCGTGCATGCCATGACGCATTAAATACACTCGCGCAAGCTGCCCCGCTGCCTATCGTCATCGGCCATCCCTGGCTTGAAGGTGACGCCTACAACGCCGCTTCGCTATTGGTGGATGGCCGCATTGTCGCCACCTATCGCAAACACCGCCTGCCCAACTACGAAGTGTTTGATGAAGAGCGCTACTTCGCGGCAGGCGATGCGCCGTGTGTCGTTGAACTCAATGGCGTGCGCTGCGGGCTGGTTATCTGCGCCGATGTCTGGGAAGCCGGCGCCGCTGAAGCAGCGGTCGCGGCAGGCGCAGAACTATTGCTCACGCTCAACGCCTCGCCCTTTCATCTGGATAAACAGGCGCGACGTCACGAGGTGTTGCGTGAGCGCATTACAGCCACGGGTCGCCCTGTCATCTATGCCAATCTCGTGGGTGGCCAGGATGAACTGGTGTTTGATGGCGCCTCCTTCGCCATGGATGGCACAGGCCGCCTGACACACCAGTTGCCGGCTTTTGTCGAAGCGCTGGAATTTGTTGATTATGCTGACGGGCAAATCCTGCCAGGCAACGTAGCAGCAACCCCCACCAGTGAAGCCGCACTGTGGAGCGCATTAACACTCGGTGTGACGGACTATCTGGGCAAGAACGGCTTCCCCGGTGCCATCATCGGTTTATCAGGCGGTGTTGATTCAGCGCTGACGCTGGCCATTGCGGTCGACGCCCTCGGTGCGGATAAAGTGCGCGCAGTGATGATGCCCTCTCCGTGGACAGCGCAAATGAGCCTGGACGATTCGCGCGAGATGGTTAAACGCCTGGGCGTTGAATATGACGAGATCGCCATTGGCCCGTTGATGGAACAATTCGCCGTCACGCTAGCGCCGACTTTTGCAAGCCTTGGGCCGAAGCCTGCGGGGGATACAACGGAAGAAAATCTGCAGGCGCGCATACGCGGCATGCTGCTCATGGCTTTATCCAATCGTAGCGGGCGCATTGTGCTCACCACCGGCAACAAGAGCGAAATGGCTGTCGGCTACGCCACACTGTACGGCGACATGGCCGGCGGCTTTGCGGTGATCAAGGATGTATTCAAAACCCGTGTGTACGATCTGGTCAACTGGCGGAATACCGTCTCTGCTGTCATCCCGCAAAATATCATCACGCGCGCTCCTTCGGCTGAATTGAAGCCCGATCAGACTGACCAGGACACCCTGCCGCCCTATGTGATTCTCGATGCCATCATCGAGGCCTACATGGAACATGATGAGAGCCCGCGTGAAATCATCGCTCGCGGCTATAGCGAAGCCGATGTGCGCAAAGTGGTCGGCATGTTAAAACGCAATGAGTACAAACGCCGCCAGGCACCAGTCGGCATTCGTGTAACGCAACGCAGCTTTGGCAAAGACTGGCGCTATCCGATAACATCGGGCTATCTGGATGAATATTGAATGACCAAATAATGGGGAGTGCATTTAAATGAAAAAAATCGAAGCCATCATAAAACCCTTCAAGCTTGACGAAGTGCGTGAAGCGCTTTCTACAGTGGGCGTTACCGGCCTCACCATTACCGAGGTTAAAGGTTTTGGCCGCCAGAAAGGCCACACCGAACTGTATCGTGGGGCGGAGTATGTCGTTGATTTCCTGCCCAAGATAAAAATCGAAATCATTGTGTCTGAAGACACCTTAACCCTCGCCATCGATGCAATTGTCAAGGCCGCCCACACCGGGAAAATCGGCGACGGAAAAATCTTTGTCATGCCGATAGAGCAAGTGGTGCGCATTCGCACCGGCGAGACAGGTGAAAACGCAATTTGACGAGGTTTTCACCGTATCACCAGCGCCGGGTTTTCATGCGCTAACACGCATCGAGACGACGCTTGATCTCTTATCGACTCTCTTTCGCCGCTTGCAGCAAAACGATCACTGCACCGGCGCCACCATCGCTCGTTCGCGCCTGACAAAAAGCCAGCACTTCGCGGCGCTGACTGAGCCAGCTCAGCACCAGGTGCTTTAACACGGGCTCGCGGCCAGGCGAGTGCTGGCCTTTGCCATGCACGATACGGATGCAGCGTTGTGCGCTGGCTTGGCATTCGGCCAGAAAAGTGGACAAGGCAATGCGTGCTTCGTCACGGGTGTGGCCATGCAGGTCAAGCGAGACTTGCACCACCCAGCGGCCGCGCCGCAAATCACGCAACTGGGCAAGCGAGATGCCATTACGCCGCCAGGCGGCCTCACCCCCCCCTTCGAGAAACAGATCGGCAAGCAGTGGGCCGTGCAGCGATTCATCGAGCGCGGCAGCTTCGTCCAGCTCGCGCTGACGGGGAATCGCAGGGGGCCCAGGCGGCTCGTGATGCACGCGGTCGGACACCAAAGGCGTGGCATCGGCAACGGCGTCATGAAAGAGTGCTTTTTCTTCAGCAGTCAGCGCGAAATGCCGCTTCTTTTTTTGCTGGCCTACGGCGGCGGGGACAAGAGGACGCTTGCCGCCACGCCCGCCGCTCATGCTTTACGCCAGATCGTCCAGATAGCGCTCGGCATCGAGCGCTGCCATGCAGCCCGTACCTGCGCTGGTAACGGCTTGGCGATAGATATGGTCTTGCACATCGCCAGCGGCGAAAACTCCGGGGATTGATGTCGCCGTGGCATTCCCTTTGCGCCCGCATTGGGTAACGAGGTAGCCGTTCTCCATTTCAAGCTGACCAACGAACAGATCGGTATTCGGTTTGTGGCCGATGGCGATGAACACGCCATGCAGCGCAATATCTTCCGTCGCGCCGCTCGCCACGTTTTTTATGCGCATGCCGGTAACGCCGGTTTTATCTCCGATCACTTCATCTAGCGTCGAGTTCCACTTGATGACTACTTTGCCGGTTTTTTCTTTTTCAAACAATTTATCCTGCAATATTTTTTCACCACGAAACTTATCGCGCCGATGCACGACAGTGACTTTGCTGGCGATGTTGGATAGATACAATGCTTCTTCCACCGCCGTGTTGCCGCCACCAATAACGGCGACTTCCTGGTTCTTGTAGAAGAAGCCATCGCATGTGGCACAGGCAGAAACCCCTTTGCCAGCGAAAGCTTCTTCGGACGGCAAACCAAGATACTGGGCTGATGCGCCAGTAGCAATGATCAGCGCATCACAGGTGTATTCGCCCGCATCGCCCACCAGACGAATCGGTTTTTCCTTGAGGTGCGCCGTATTGATATGGTCAAAGATCATCTCGGTGTTAAAACGCGCGGCATGCTTCTCGAAGCGCGCCATGAGGTCTGGCCCTTGCACACCGTCGGCATCGGCCGGCCAGTTATCTACGTCGGTGGTGGTCATGAGCTGGCCGCCTTGCGCCATGCCAGTTATCAGCACGGGGTTCAGGTTGGCGCGGGCGGCATACACGGCGGCGCTGTAACCCGCCGGGCCGGAGCCGAGAATCAAAAGACGAACGTGACGGGTGCTCATGGTGGAATATCCTGTGTTTAGAGGCAAACGCAATTATATAAGACGTGCTTGCGGCATAATCAGGTGTTGATCCTTTACAGACAATTTAATCCCATCACACCATGAATCCTTTGCTTGATTTCACGGGCCTACCCCGTTTCGATACCATTATGCCGACGCATGTCGCTCCCTCTATCCATCAGTTGCTGGAAGAAAATCGTGTGCTGATCGCGCGTTTGCTCGCACCTGATACACCAGCCACCTGGAACAATTTTGTACAGCCCATGCTGGATGCCGGCGAGCGTCTATCACGGGCGTGGGGCATTGTCGGCCACCTGCATTCAGTCAATGACATCCCGCCCTGGCGCGAAGCCTATAACGCATTACTGCCCGAAGTGTCGAGCTTCTATGCCGACCTTGGTCAAAACCTGGCGCTGTATTCAAAATACAAAGCGCTGGCGGGTAGTCTTGAATTTAGCGCGCTTACCGCGGCACGCAAAAAAATTATCGACAATGAATTGCGCGACTTTCGACTCTCTGGTGCGGAATTGCCAGAAGACAAAAAGCCGCGTTTCAAAGCCATTCAGGAAGAGCTCTCGGCACTGGCAGCCAAGTTTTCCGAGAATGTGCTCGATGCTACCAATGCACATGCTGAATGGATTACCGATGCGGCAGATCTCGCCGGTTTGCCAAATGATGCCATCGCGGCGGCGCAGGCAGCGGCAGCGAAAGAAGGCAAACCCGGCTGGAAATTCACACTGCACGCACCCTCGTATATGCCTGTGCTGCAATATGCCGACAACCGCGATTTGCGCGCGCGGATGTATCGTGCCTCAGCCACGCGCGCAGCGGAATTTGGCCCGAGCGAATGGGATAACGGCCCGCTGATTGATCAAATTCTTGCGCTGCGCGATGAAGAAGCCAAGCTGTTGGGCTACACCAATTTTGCCGAAGTCTCGCTGGCGACCAAGATGGCTGAAAACCCGGCGCAAGTCATCGACTTTTTGCGCGATTTGGCATACAAGGCGCGCGCCTTCGCCGAACGTGATTTGGCTGAACTACGCGCTTTTGCACAAGCAGAATGCGGGCTTGCCACGCTGGAAAGCTGGGATATGGCCTGGGCTTCTGAAAAACTGCGCCAGTCGCGTTACAGTTTTTCTGACGATGAGGTAAAGCAGTATTTTCCAGAGCACAAAGTGCTGACCGGGTTATTCCGCGTGGTCGAATCACTCTACAACGTGAAGCTGTTGCCGGATACTGCGCCGGTATGGCATCCAACTGTGCATTTTTTCCGTATCGAACGTGCGGGGCAGTTAATCGGCCAGTTTTACGTTGATCTGTATGCCCGCGAAACCAAGCGTGGCGGCGCCTGGATGGATGAAGCCATCACTCGTCGCCGTATCACGAACGCCGACTTTTCGAGTGGCAGTTCTACTGAAATTCAAACGCCCGTTGCCTACCTGAATTGCAATTTTCCGGCACCGCTTGGCGAGGGCAAACAACAGCGGCCCGCGACATTCAGCCACGACGATGTGATCACCTTGTTCCACGAATGCGGACATGGCTTGCATCATCTGCTCACGCAGGTGGATGAGCTGCCGATTTCCGGCATTCGCGGTGTGGAATGGGATGCGGTTGAGCTGCCCAGCCAGTTCATGGAAAATTTTTGCTGGGAATGGGATGTGCTCAGCGGCATGACAGCTCATGTGGATACCGGCGAGGCGCTGCCCCGTGCACTGTATGACAAGATGCTTGCCGCGAAGAACTTTCAGAGCGGCATGCAGATGTTGCGCCAGGTTGAATTCAGCCTGTTCGATTTTCAGCTGCACAACAACTATCAGCCGGGCGGTGCGCAAACGACCGCAGGAAATGCAGGGCCAGTACGGCAATTGCTTGATGACGTGCGCCGCGAAGTGGCCGTGGTTGTGCCGCCGGAATGGAACCGCTTTGCCAACAGCTTTTCGCATATTTTCGGCGGTGGCTATGCAGCGGGCTACTACAGTTACAAATGGGCTGAAGTGCTTTCCGCCGATGCATATTCCGCTTTTGAAGAGGCCAGCCAAAAAACCGGCAGCACCCTGGATGCAGCAACAGGCGAGCGTTTCTGGCGTGAGATTCTGGCGGTTGGCGGCGCACGACCGGCATTGGAATCCTTTACCGCCTTTCGCGGCCGCGCACCGCAGCCAGATGCATTACTTCGGCATAACGGCATGACCATGGCATCCTGATCAGGGGTAAATCACCATCCATGTCGCTAATCACAGGACATTCATGCGCAAAGGCCCACCACACCCTGCTCAGCAAGGGTTGCGATCTCCTCCGGGGTGTATCCAAACTCGGCTAGCAGGGCGGCGGTGTGTTCGCCGATGCGCGGCGGGGGAGACATCTGCGCCACATGGCGCATGCCCTGCGCGAGCTGTGCCGGAAAACCGATCAGCGGCAGGCCGGGCAATTCAGGATGCATCTGAAAGCGTGCCGCCAATACGGGGTCAGCCATCGCCTGCGGCACAGTATTCACCGGCCCGCACGGAATATCGGCCGCTTCAAATCGCATGACCCACTCGGCCGCTGGATGCATGGCAAAAATTTCTTCCAGCACCAACAAGAGTTCATGCCGGTTTTCAATGCGTGCCGAATTTTTTGCAAAGCGTGGATCATCAACCCACTGCGGCCGCTCGATGATCTGGCAAAAACGGCGAAAGGCCGACTCATTGACAATGGAAACACTGAAATAGTCCCCGTCATTGCCTTGAAAATGCCGGCTTGGTACAGCAATCGGCAGGTTCACTTCGCGCAACGGCGCGCGGCCTTCAACGGCGAATTCACCCACTTTTGATGCCATGAAATTAAACATGGTATCAATCAGCGACAGCTCAACCCGCTGGCCATGCCCGCTTTGCCGCCAGTGCATTATCGCGGCCAGCATGCCCACGGCACCACACATGCCGGAAGCCACATCAACGATAGGCAAGCCAATGCGTATGGGCGGATCATTCTCTTCGCCGCTGGCGAAAAATCCCCCGGCGAGGCCCTGAATCACGCTATCAACGGCGGGCTTCAAGCGCGCGGGGCCGTCTTCGCCAAAAGCGGAGACGACGTAATAAATGATCTCGGGGTTAATGCGCTGCACATCCTCATAACGCAAGCCGTAACGCTCGGTGAAATCCGGACGAAAGTTATGCACCAGCACTTGCACCTGGGCGATCAACTTCGCCAGGATTGCTTTGCCCTTGGCCGTGCGCAAATCCAGCGCAATGGATTCCTTGCCACGATTACAGGCCATGAAAGTCACGCTGGAGTCGTTATAAAACGGCGGGCCAAAATGGCGTCCGTCCTCGCCTGTAGTGGCCTCCACTTTAATCACCCGCGCGCCCAGGTCGGCCAATACCATCGCGCTGTAAGGCCCCGCAATCAAACGCGATAAATCCAGCACGGTGATGCCACTGAGCACGCCTGATTCTTTTTCCGTGTCCTTGATCACCGCTCACCTCGCTGTGTCATTGCCAATGGCATTGCATCCGCCCAGGATTTGCTCACCATGAACCAGATGACGCTCGCTACTTGCAAAACCAGCAAGCCGCCCCACGCTATCTGAAGCGCTTGGGCACGTAGAAATCCGTGTGCCTGCGCCCAATCGACCACCCCGCCAAAACCCCATTGCAAGCCAAAGCCACCCACAAATACGATCAAGTTAAGGCAGGTGTTTGCCCGGCCTGAAAGCTGCGCCGGGTAATAGCTGGCATGCGCGGCATAAATCAAATTGAAACTGGCACAGAAAAATCCGAAGAGTATCCACACCAGATGACTTTCTCCCACGCCCAGGATCAATAACAAAGACACGCCTAATGCTGCCGAAGCGCCCCAGGAAAAAACCCGCTCGATGGTTAAACCACGACGGATCAGCGAGGCTATTTGCGTCGCCAGAAGAAAATAGCCTATCGTTAATGTAAGACTTAGCAGCAGTATGTGAAACGAAGCATTTTGCTGAGAGTATGCATTAACTCCAAGAAGCCAGGGCATGGCCCATAAGCCCTGAATGGAAACAAAGCCGCCAATGAGAAAACCTGTTTGCGGTGCAAATCTCCAGAAAGCACGAGAGGCAAATATGCCGCCAATGCCCCGGACAAGATCAGCCAGCGGCAAAGTTTGTACAGGCTGATCTTGCTCTGGGGTTTTGCGTATGGCATACGCTGCGATTAATATCAGCGCCGCCAAACAGAGAAAAATATTACGCCAGCCGGTATAAGGCAACAGCAAGCTAAACGGCGCACTCGCGGTGATGCCGCCCATGCCGCCAGCCACCATGATGGATGAATTCAGCGACGCCTGGCGGGTGGCTGAAAATGATTGCGAGAAGGCCTTGAATGAGGCCATCAAACACGCCGAAACACCCAGGCCGATCAATCCGCGCGCCAAGGCAAGCTCGGTGAGCGTGTGGCCCAGCCCAAAGCCGACGCATCCTATGGCCGCCAGCACCAGCAAAGCCGATTCGACCCGCCGTGGCCCCCAACGGTCGAGCGCGATGCCCAGCGGCAGTTGTGCTAAGGCAAAGCCCATTAAATACGCGCTGGTGAGAAACCCCAGATCCGCTGCGCCCAACCCCAGCTCACGAGTTAAATCAGGTGCAATGACGGCATTTACATTGCGCAGCAGATAAGACAGAAAATAGCCAAAGGCATAAGGCAGAAGAATCGGCAAAATGTGTGAAGCGTTTTTTTTGTTCATGTACAGTCACTGCTTTGAAAACGATGATTTCAGTTGCGCCATACTGTAAAGATGTCAGATAAGCTTGATTTCATCTGGATAGAACACATATAACAGTTCTCATCATACAACCCGTGGAGTTCTTCATGATTGCCTCTCGCCTCGTTGCCTGCCCGCACTGCCACACGCTGAATCGCCTGCCCGCTGAACGCATCAGCGTGGGGGATACGAGTGGTGTCTGCGGAAAATGCAAACGTCCGCTGTTTTCGGGGGTCCCCGTCACGCTGGATGCGGCCAATTTTTCTGCCCATGCAGAACGCAGCGATTTGCCGCTGCTGGTCGACTTTTGGGCACCGTGGTGTGGGCCTTGTCGCACCATGGCACCAGCATTTGCCGCTGCTGCGCAAAAACTGGAACCACAACTGCGTTTAGGCAAAGTGGATACCGAAGCACAACAACATCTGGCGGCGCGGTTTGGCATTCGCAGCATTCCCACTCTGATCCTCTTCAAGCAGGGCCGTGAAGTAGCGCAGCAAGCCGGAGCGATGACGGCGGATGCGATCGAACGCTGGGTGCGGGCGCATCTGTAACATGGCTTTGAATGCCGCGTCGCCAAACAGGTAAAATCCAGGCTTTCGCGCCGTATCACCAGCGCCGTCCTACTGGATACCGCTTCGCATAACTTTTTGGAGAATCTGCGTGCAACTTGTCTGTCTCGACCTCGAAGGGGTTCTGGTACCTGAAATCTGGATTGAATTTGCCCAGCGCACCGGCATTAGCGAATTGCGCCGCACCACACGCGATGAGCCTGACTATGACAAGCTGATGACGTATCGGCTGAATCTGCTGAAAACACACAAGCTGGGGCTGCCGGATATTCAAAAAGTGATTGCCGAAATGGGGCCGATGACTGGCGCAAAAAATTTTCTCGACCAGTTGCGGTGTGACTTTCAAGTCATCATTTTGTCTGACACATTTTATGAATTCGCCATGCCCTTGATGGCGCAACTGGGCATGCCCACGCTGTTTTGTCACAAACTGGAAGCGGACGCCACCGGCTTTCTGGTGAATTACCATCTACGCATGCCGAACCAGAAAAAAGAAGCCGTGCAACGCTTTAAAGAACTGCAATTTCAAGTGATTGCGGCAGGCGACTCTTACAACGATACAGCCATGCTGATCGAAGCGCACGCAGGCATTTTGTTTCACCCTCCGCAAAATGTAATCGATGAATTCCCGCAATTTCCTGTCGCCATGAATTACGCTGCCTTGCGCGCTGAAATTGATTCAGCTGCAAGCAGAATTGCTTCTCTCGCCTGATGCACACCCAGCGCTTTTACACGCTCAGCGCATCATGCCCGGACCAGGTTGGCATCATCGCCCGCGTCACCGGCTTTATCGCGGAACATCAAGGCTGGATACTTGAATCCAGCTTCCATGCCGATGCACTGGATGGCCGTTATTTCATTCGCATCGAAGTCAAAGCCGATTCACTGCCCTTTTCGCTGGAAGAATTTCGTCAGCGTTTTACGCCCATCGCCGATGAACTGCGCATGGACTGGCGCATCAATGATTCTGCTGTAAAAAAGCGCGTCGTCATTATGGTCAGCAAGCAGGAACACTGTCTATACGACTTACTCGCGCGCTGGCAAGCGCATGAATTGAACATTGATATCGCCTGTGTGATCTCCAACCACGACACCTTCAAAGGTTTTGTGGAATGGCACGGCATTCCGTTTCATCACGTCCCCGTCACGCCGGACAACAAGACCACAGCGTATGCCGAAGTACATCGTTTGTTTGACGAGGCAGAAGGCGACACCATGGTACTTGCGCGCTACATGCAGATTTTATCGCCCGAGCTGTGCTCGACTTATGCCGGACGCATTATCAACATTCATCACAGTTTTTTGCCTTCCTTCGTCGGCGCCAAGCCTTATCATCAAGCCTATACGCGCGGCGTGAAACTCATTGGCGCCACCTGCCATTACGTCACCGAAGCACTCGACCAAGGGCCGATCATCGAGCAGGATGTGATCCGCATCGACCACTCGGATTCAGTAGAAGACATGGTGCGCTATGGCAAAGACATCGAAAAAACCGTGCTCGCGCGCGGCCTGCGCTACCACCTGGAAGACCGCGTACTGGTGCATGGCAACAAAACGGTGGTTTTTCGCTAAGGCAAGGCAATTCAACTCTTTTTTGACCACGACATAGCCTTCGCACGTGTCCGTCTCCAGCCCAAAACGAACAAGTGCTGTGACTGTAGAGTAGCTGATAAACGCATGCTGAAAATTTCCTGCGGCCTCAGTAATATTCACGTCACTTCCGCCGCTCACCCTGATCGTTAACGATGGATCTGGGAGGTGCTGTTATCTGCATGCGTTGCTCCTGGCCGCGAAAGTTGTAGAGGTCACATCCCAACTCGGGCTCTGCCTGGCTGGGGACACTGTTGCAATGCTGGATATCTTTGGTTGCTGCCGCTTGTCCGTTGTCGCGAACGACATTGGCACCCAACCATACCCGCCACTGTCAATGTATTTCTCGATAACGTATTTATTTTTATCTATAAAATCATGTTCAGTTAAAACCAAACCAGAGGCTGAAAACAGTCGCACCCTACTCATCACGGCATGGGTGCGACTTATTACTACAAGCGTCCCATCAACAACAGTACAACGAGAATAATTACCACCAGACCCAAACCTCCGCTGGGGCCGTAACCCCAATTCCGGCTGTGCGGCCAAGATGGAAAAGCGCCAATCAGCATCAAGATCAGCAAGATTAAAATAATGGTTCCCAAGCTCATGATTTTCTCCTCTGCTTTGTGAGTGAATTGATTATTTCTCTGGCGCAGCAGGTGTCACAATTACCGTGCTGCTGCTGCCTGATTTTCCGGTGTCACCTTTATCGCCAGTAGAGCCCGTCGCGCCGGTGTAACCGGTAGCACCGGTGTCGCCCGTAGAACCTGTTGCCCCGGTATAGCCAGTTGCACCCGTATCGCCGGTGGATCCTGCTGTTCCAGTCGTCCCTGAGGCGCCAGTGGGGCCTGCAGGTCCCGGGACGGGAACGTTAACTACTGTCGCAGGTGTCACGACTGTTGGCCTGTCGCAAGCGCTCAGCGCTAGCGCCATTAGTACTGCTGAAAACATGATTGAATACTTCATGACAATTTCCTCTCGATTGTTGGATAGAGCCGTACATTTGAAATGTTTTGCGGCCATGTGGAATTACAGCCCGAAAATACTCATTATTCGATTGAAGTTCTGTTCGCCATCGCACACAGTCCGAATTTTTCTTGGCACGATATAGTTATGGATGGCTAGTTTTCAGCAGCAGCATGGCCCGTACAAATGTGAGAGGATGGAGTATTTCGTCGCGTTGCATCGCGTAATGACAAGAATCCTGCCATCAATCATGAGCAAAACAGAGGAAAGGAACTATTTTGCTTCGCGTCATCCCGGTGTATGCCGAGCAGTTATCGAACATCAAGCAGCAGGCGGCCCAATTCTTTTTTGACTACGGCATAGCACTCGCATGTATTTTTTTCCAACCCCAGGCGGTCAAGCACTGTAATGTGTCCGCGACGGTAGCTGATAAAACCCGTGCGCTGCAA
>DATCQI010000065.1:0-10604 GCA_036569545.1 Rugosibacter sp.
GCAAGCCATGCGCGCGCTCTCGGCGCAAGTATGGGTGACGGAAGTCGACCCGATCTGCGCACTGCAAGCGGCGATGGAAGGCTATCGCGTAGTGACCATGGACTATGCAGCGGATAAGGCCGACATTTTTGTGACCTGCACCGGCAACTATCATGTCATCACGCATGACCACATGGCGAAAATGAAAAATCAGGCCATCGTCTGCAACATCGGGCATTTTGATAATGAGATTGAAGTGGCTGCGCTGGAGCAATACCAGTGGGAAGAAATCAAGCCACAGGTTGATCACATCATTTTTCCCGACGGGAAACGCATCATCCTGCTGGCCAAGGGTCGCCTGGTGAACCTGGGTTGCGGCACGGGCCACCCCAGCTATGTAATGTCGTCGTCATTCGCTAATCAAACGATTGCACAAATTGAATTATTTACGCGCAATGCGGATTACCCAGTCGGCGTGTATACATTACCCAAGCATCTGGATGAGAAAGTGGCGCGCCTGCAGTTGAAGAAGCTCAATGCACAACTCACTGAGTTAACCGAGCAACAGGCAACATATATTGGCGTAGCGAAAACCGGCCCTTACAAGCCGGAACATTATCGTTACTAAGTCGTTAATTCTCGTAAAAGTCGGTGCTGGCGGCATATTTCTGCCGTCAGCGTCAAATACGCCGTATCGCCAGCGCCGACTTTTTTAGATTTATTCTCAATGAGCAAGCCATGACATTTGAACTCTCCATTGAATTCTTCCCGCCGCAAACGGCTGAAGGCAGCGATAAATTACGTACGACGCTCGCTCAGCTCGCGGTATTAAAGCCCGCGTTCTTTTCTGTCACCTATGGCGCGGGCGGCTCGACGCGTGAGCGCACACTGGCCACTGTGCGCGAAATTGCCAGCGCAGGCTATAGCGCCGCGCCGCACTTGTCCTGCATTGGCTCCACCGCAGAGAGCATTCGTGAATTACTCGCCACGTTTCAGACACAAGGCATTCGTCGCATCGTTGCCCTGCGCGGTGATTTACCCTCCGGCATGGCCGACCCGGGCGAGTTCCGTTACGCCAATGAACTAGTCAGTTTTATTCGCCGGGAAACAAGCGACACGTTTCATCTGGATGTCGCCGCTTATCCCGAATGGCATCCGCAAGCCAAAACGCCGCGCGATGATTTGCTCAACTTCAAACGCAAAATGGATGCCGGTGCTAACGCAGCCATTACGCAATACTTTTACAACATTGACGCATTCGAAAATTTTGTTAACGAAGCGCGCGCACTAGGCATTAACGCACCCATCATTCCAGGCATCATGCCCATAAGCAGTTTTTCGAAACTGGCGCGCTTCTCGGACGCCTGCGGCGCTGAAATCCCGCGCTGGATGCGCAAAAAGTTTGAAAGTTACGGTGACGATACTGCTTCGACGCAAGCCCTGGGATTGGATATTGTTACCGAACTGTGTCAGCAGCTAATCAATCGTGGCGTGTCGGGGTTGCATTTCTACTCCATGAATCAAGCGCACTTAACCTTGGAAATCTGCCGTCGTTTGCACCCATCGTTTATTTGAATATGATCTGGCTATTTTCAAGCCACATCATTAGACCAAGTACCCTCAGCAAATAAACAGCGCTGTGCCTTGGCTGCTGTATAGTGAATCTCTGAGCGAGTGCTCATTTTGGATTTTAATTTCCGTCGAGCTAACCATTAAATTAAAGCGAAAGGTTATTTTCATGAAAATCCTCAGCCTGTTTATCTTGTTTCTATTGGCCTTTGTCGGCGCATTGGCTTTTCTTAATTGGGAAACATTTACAGCGCCATCCACCCTTTCTTTAGGGGTTACCGACATCCAAGTCCCGCTTGGCTTAGTCATGATTGCCCTGTTAGTGGTTTTCACGGTGCTGTTTCTTGCCTTCACGATGTATCTGCAAGGCTCAGCCCTTTTACAGGCACGGCGCCATGAGAAAGCACTGCAAACCAATCGGGATCTCGCTGACAAAGCTGAAGCCTCCCGATTTAGTGCCTTGCAAACCCAGTTGGAAACAGAACTGAAAAATCTTCATGGCGCAGGATCAGGCCATAAGGTGGAAATATTGAACAGGCTGGATGCGCTGGACGACAAAATAAGCACCTTGCTGAAACAATCCGAAAACACCTTTAGTGCCTACTTTGGCGAACTGGAAGATCGCCTCGATAAAGGATCACAGGCTCGGGTTATCAGCCTGCCCAGTGAAAAAGACAATTGAGCACACTATAAAAATCATTCACTTGATCTGTTGTGCGTACAGATTGGCCTTTGCATTCTGGCGTCGTTTTTTGCCATACAGATTGGAAATCTGGAGAGAGGATTCATCACTACGCTGAGCCAGCATCAAGAGCACGAAAATACAAAACCAAAGAAAAATAGCAAAAACGGCGTCCAAGCGGCGCGGCGTAATGCGGCGTTGTTTACGTTCATTGGCTTTGCTTATACTGAAAACGTGACACCAGAAAAGACTAATGCAGCGGTTTAATCAGCCCATACCAAACAGGGAGTTCAAGCGGTACGCTGCTGATACGTATGCCGCAACACCCAAGCCGGGCAAATCCCCTTTTGCATCGGCCAAAAACACCGGCACACCAGCGAGCGAGCGTTGATTAGTCATGCGGGTGAGGATGGATGGTTCTTTATCGTTACATCGAGCAATAGGCAATATATTGATCATGAGAAGGGAATCTCCGGATGCTAAAATCAAAACATCTTAAATGTAAATCCTGAGGATAAGCGCATGGCCGGACATTCCAAATGGGCCAATATTCAGCACCGTAAAGGGCGTCAAGACGCCAAACGGGGCAAAGTATTCACCAAACTGATCAAGGAAATTACCGTCGCCGCCAAAATGGGCGGGGGAGACGTCGCATCCAACCCGCGCTTGCGGCTGGCGATTGAAAAGGCCAAGGGGCAAAGCCTGCCCAAGGACAACATCGACAACGCCATCAAGCGCGGTACAGGCCAGCTTGATGGTGTGAACTACGAAGAAATTCGCTATGAAGGTTATGGCATCAACGGCGCGGCAGTGATGGTGGATTGCCTCACGGATAACAAAGTGCGCACTGTGGCCGAAGTGCGCCACGCCTTTGCCAAACACGGCGGCAACATGGGTACCGATGGCAGTGTGGCTTTTCTTTTCACGCACTGCGGGCAAATGTTGTTTGCGCCCGGCACAGATGAAGCCCGGCTGATGGATGCGGCGATCGAAGCGGGTGCTGAAGATATCGTGACCAATGATGACGGCTCAATCGAAGTCGTCACCCCCCCACACGATTTTGCTCAAGTGAAAGATTCACTGGAAAAAGCGGGTTTCAAGCCGGAATTCGGTGACGTGACCATGAAGCCGGAAAACGAAGTGGTCTTTACCGGCGAGGATGCGGCCAAAATGCAAAAACTGCTCGATGCGATTGAGTCGCTCGACGATGTGCAAGAGGTTTATACAACGGCGGTGATTGACGAATGAACCGCGCCGCACGCATCGTGTAATGCAAAAAACCAGCCCCGTACTGCGCATCCTCGGCATCGATCCCGGCTTGCGTTCGACGGGGTTTGGCGTCATCGAGAAAAATGCGAACGCGCTGACCTACATCGCCAGCGGGTGCGTTAAAACAGATGCGGCACTCAGCCTGCCGCAACGACTCAAAACGCTGCTCGACGGCATAGGCGAAGTCGTCGCCACTTATCAGCCGCAACAGGCAGCGGTTGAAATCATCTTCGTCAATGTCAATCCGCAATCCACGCTGCTCTTGGGCCAGGCGCGGGGTGCGGCTATTTCGGCGCTGGTACTGGCCAATTTGTCGGTAGCTGAATATACCGCGCTGCAAGTCAAACAAGCCGTGGTCGGCCACGGCAAGGCGGCCAAGGAACAAGTCCAGCAGATGGTCATGCGCCTGCTCAATCTTTCTGGCATACCCTCTGCCGATGCCGCGGATGCACTCGCCTGCGCTATTGCCCATGCCCATGGCGGGCAGGGCATGGGCGCACTGGCTACCGCCGGGCGACGCGTGCGCGGTGGCAGAATGCTTTAATGCAATTCAGATGATATCCGTCCCGCTACAAACAATCCAAGGACATCCATGATCAGCCACATTACTGGAATTTTGCTGGAAAAAAATCCACCCTCGGTGACCATCGACGTGCATGGCCTCGGCTATGAAGTCGATGTGCCGATGAGCACTTTTTACAATCTGCCCGCAACCGGCGAAAAGGTGTCGCTGTTCACTCATCTGGCGATCCGCGAAGACGGTCATTTCTTGTATGGATTTGGCAGTCAGGACGAACGCATGGCCTTTCGTCAGTTGCTCAAGGTGTCCGGCATCGGCGCACGCACTGCGTTATCCGTTCTATCGGGTATGTCAGTGCATGAGCTGGCCCAGGCCATTGCCATGCAAGAAGCCGGACGCATCATCAAGGTGCCCGGCATCGGCAAAAAAACTGCCGAACGCCTGCTGCTCGAGCTGCGCGACAAACTCCCCAAAACACTGACCATGAGCAGCGTAAAAGTCGGCGCTGGTGATACGGCGAGCGACGCCTCATCGGATATTCTTAATGCATTGCTTGCACTGGGTTATAACGATCGCGAAGCTGTTACGGCAATGAAAAACCTGCCACCGGATTGTTCAGTTTCTGATGGCATACGCCAGGCATTGAAACTGCTTTCAAAAGGTGGGTAAGGTAAGAAGCATCCGCCAAACCTCGGCTAAACTCACGCCATGAGCATTCAGACTGATAATTTCGCAGCTCCGCTTGATCGGTTGATTGCAGCTGCACCAGAATCCAGCCGCGAAGAAGCGCTGGAACGTGCGTTGCGACCTAAAAAACTGGCGGACTATGTCGGCCAGCAAAAGATTCGCACCCAGCTGGAGATTTTTATCGAGGCGGCCAAAGCCCGCAACGAATCGCTCGATCACGTGTTGCTGTTCGGCCCGCCAGGTCTGGGCAAGACCACGCTGGCGCATATTCTGGCGCACGAAATGGGCGTCAATCTGCGTCAGACATCGGGCCCTGTTTTAGAACGAGCGGGAGACTTGGCGGCGATTCTGACCAACCTCGAACCCAATGACGTGCTCTTCATTGATGAAATTCATCGGCTCTCACCCGTGGTGGAAGAAATTCTCTACCCGGCGCTGGAGGATTTCCAGATCGACATCATGATCGGCGAAGGACCCTCCGCGCGTTCGGTCAAACTCGATCTGCCGCCCTTCACCCTAGTGGGTGCCACCACGCGTGCAGGGATGTTGACCAATCCGCTGCGCGACCGCTTTGGCATTACCGCCCGGCTGGAGTTTTATACGCCGGAAGAATTAAGCCTCATCGTGCGTCGCTCGGCGCATTTGCTGAACTGTGACATTGTGGATGACGGCGCCGCAGAAATCGCCAAGCGCTCGCGCGGCACGCCGCGTATCTCGAACCGCCTGCTGCGCCGCGTGCGCGATTTTGCCGAGGTCAAAGCGGATGGGAAAATTACCCGCACCGTGGCTGACGCCGCGCTGACGATGCTGGATGTCGATCATCTGGGCCTGGATGTGATGGACAGAAAACTGCTTTTAGCGATGCTGGAAAAATTCAGCGGTGGCCCGGTCGGTGTGGATAACCTCGCTGCGGCCATAGGCGAAGCACGCGATACAATAGAAGATGTGTTGGAGCCCTATTTGATTCAGCAAGGTTATTTGCAACGCACGCCGCGCGGACGCGTGGCAACGCCTGCTATCTGGCGACATTTCGGACTGCCGGTTCCACAGGGTATGTTGCCCGACCAATCGACCACTTCGTTATTTGATTAATCCTCATTATGCCTTTGTCACTGCGCATCTATTATGAAGACACTGATGCCGCCGGCATTGTTTATTACGCGAATTACCTGCGCTTTCTTGAACGCGGGCGCACGGAGCTACTGCGCAGCCTCGGTTACGAACAATCGGCACTGGCAACACGGCAGATTGCTTTCGCGGTACGCTCTGTTCAGGCAGAATATTTGAAATCAGCGAAACTTGATGACCTGATTGTGGTCCAAACCGTCGTCGAGTCCGTCGGCCGGGTGCAGGTGATGTTCGCCCAGCAGATAATGCGCGATGGAGAACAACTGCTAGACGCCAGAATACGTATAGCCTGCATGGATCCAACGCGTGGCAAGCCGATACCCATGCCAAGTGAAATTTTTCAACAACTCAAGGCGCTAAGCGTGCAAACCGTCCAACCCAAAACGGAACTAGCAGAATGAATATAACTCAAGACCTGTCCATCATCGAACTCATGCTTCACGCCAGCCTGGTAGTCAAACTGGTCATGCTCTTACTACTTGGCGTGTCATTCATGTCCTGGTATTACATCTTCCGCAAAGCCTTTGCCATTCGTGATGCAAAGACCAGAACAGACAGATTCGAACGCGATTTCTGGAGTGGTGGCGATCTTAACGCGCTATATCAAAGCGCGGTCAACCACCGCCACGAAACCGGTGCACTGGAACGCATTTTTGAATCGGGCTATCGAGAGTTCACCAAGCTGCGTGGGCAAAAAACCCTGGATGCTTCCACCGTCGTCGATGGCGCACGGCGCGCCATGCGCGCTACGTATCAGCGTGAAATTGATGATCTGGAAGCCCATCTGGCATTTCTGGCTTCGGTGGGTTCGGTCTCGCCCTATGTCGGCCTATTTGGTACGGTATGGGGCATCATGCATGCGTTCCGCGGGCTGGCCAACATGAGTACCGCCACGCTCTCTGTGGTCGCCCCCGGCATTGCCGAAGCGCTGGTGGCCACTGCCATCGGGCTCTTCGCGGCAATTCCCGCCGTGGTAGCTTACAACCGCTTCGCGCATCGCGTCGATCGCGTCGCCGTGCGTTTCGAGAGCTTCATGGAAGAGTTCTCCAACATCCTGCAACGGCAAACCCGCTAAACAAATGTCATTCGGGCTTGTTTCTTTATTGGCATTCAGTTGAATTGATCCAGGAACTCATCATGCAACTCAAGGGAAAAGTAGCCGTCATTACAGGCGCGGCCAGCGGGATTGGCAAAGAAATCGCGTTGTCTTATGCCCGAGAGGGCGCAACGGTCGCCATCGCCGACATCAATCTGGCCGCTGCGCAAAAAACAGCGGATGAAATCATTGCGGCTGGCGGCAAAGCACTTAGCGTGGTGATGGATGTGACCGATGAAGTCGCTGTGAATGCAGGCATTGATCAAGTCGCTGCAGGCTTTGGTGGAATCGATATTCTGATATCGAATGCGGGCATTCAAATCGTTAATCCGATTGATCAATTCAGTTACGCCGACTGGAAAAAAATGCTGGCGATTCATCTGGATGGCGCCTTTTTAACCACCAAGGCCGCATTGAAATACATGTACAAGGACAATCACGGCGGCACGGTGATTTACATGGGCTCAGTACATTCGCACGAAGCCTCGCCGCTCAAAGCCCCCTATGTCAGTGCCAAGCATGCGCTGCTCGGCCTGTCCAAGGTGCTGGCAAAGGAAGGTGCCGCACACAATGTGCGTTCGTATGTGATCTGCCCTGGTTTTGTGCGCACACCTCTGGTCGATAAACAAATTCCCGAACAGGCCAAGGAGCTGGGTATCAGCGAAGAAGAAGTCGTCAAGCATGTCATGCTCGGCGGCACAGTGGATGGCATTTTCACCACAGTCGAAGATGTCGCACAAACCGCGCTGTTCCTCGCCGCCTTTCCCAGTGCCGCGCTCACCGGGCAGTCTTTCATCGTCAGCCACGGCTGGGCCATGAAGTAGTCCTGTTCCCCAACAATAACGTGCGATAACCTCCCCACAAATCATCGACTATGAAAAAACGCCGACTCATGAATGAAATTAATGTGGTGCCCTACATCGACGTGATGTTGGTGCTGCTGGTTATTTTTATGGTCACAGCACCCATGCCGCCTGCAGGCAGCGTTAACCTGCCGAGCGTTGGCAAATCGACGCAGCCGCCAACTGCCCCGCTTGAAGTCATCGTCAAGGCGGATGCCTCGCTGGCCTTGCACGACCGCGCGAACGATAGTGCAGAAAAAACAGTGACGCGTAGCGAACTCAGCGCCTACATCAAGCAGTTGCAAATAAAAAACCCACAGCAACCGGTACTGATTGCGGGCGACAAAGATGTCAAATATGAAGCCGTGCTCAGCGTGATGGATGAACTACAGCGCCAACAGATAGAAAAAATCGGTCTTTTGGTGAAGCCTGGCAGATGACTTTCGATTCCCCTTTTTTACGCACTGAAGACCGCACAGGAAAATATTTTTCCCTCGGATTGGCGGTGCTGGTGCATATCCTGCTGGCGGCCATTTTGTTCTATGGTGTGCACTGGCAAACGAAGATGGCCGACGTAGTTGAGGTAGACCTGATTCGTGCCACCGCATCACCAGCGCCGACTTTTCACCCTGCGCCTAAAATACAACCCGCACCTGCCCTCGAACCACCCCCTGCACCTTCTCCCAAAAAACCCGATATCGCCATCAAGGAAAAAGTGAAGGAAACTCCAAAACCCAAACCGCAGCCTGAACCTAAACCTGTTACCGCACCTAAACCTGTTGCCGAACCTAAACCTGTTGCCGAACCTAAACCCGATATCCCGTCTCGCAAAACGACTTTTCTCGACCAATTAAAAAAAGAAGCTGAACATCTGCTACAACGCAAAAAAACCGATGCAGCCATCGCAGATCTTAATAAAGAAAAAGCGGCTAGCGAAACCACTGCTCGCAACAAGTCCATGGCGGATTATCTGTCGCGCATTCGCGGTAAAATCAGGGGCAACATTGTGTTGCCCCCTGAAGTCAAAGGCAATCCAGAAGCCATTTTTGATGTCACTCAACTACCCAGCGGCGAAATTGTCACGGCACGACTGCGCCACTCTTCAGGCAATGCAACGCTGGATGAGGCAATTGAACGTGCTATTCTCAAATCAAATCCCTTACCCAAACCGGAAAAAAGTGAGCTTTTTTCACGGACTCTCGAACTTAGTTTTCGTCCACTCGATGAGTAAATAGCCAGACGGTATAATTCCCCTATGAAAATTCAACCTTTCTTTCTTGTCGGCGTCGCATGCCTCGGGCTTTCCATCGCCAGCGCTCATGCACAACTCAAGCTCGAGATTACAGGCGCAGGTGCCAGTCGTCTGCCGATCGCCATCGCCAACTTCAGTGGCGAGCAGACTATTGCTCAAGGACTCACTTCCGTGATTCGCGCTGACCTTGATCGCAGCGGCATGTTTCGCTTGATTGATGGTGCCGGAACACTCGGTGACAAAACCACCCCTCCCTTTGCCGATCTCGCGCAACGCGGTGCAGATGCTGTACTAGGTGGCACTACCACTGCCTTGGGCAATGGTCGTTTTGAAACCCGCGTGCGGCTCTCGGATGTCGTCAAGCAGAGCACGTTGGATATGCAGGCCTACGTGCACACCGGAACACAATTACGCGCGACAGCACATCGCATTGCCGATGCCGTTTATGAAAAGCTTACCGGTGAGCCGGGTGTTTTTTCCACCCGCATTGCCTATGTGGTGAAAAGCACGGGGCGCTATGAATTACAAATTGCCGATGCCGATGGCGCCAATGCGCAACCTGCGCTGGCCTCGCGTGAGCCGATCATCTCACCGATGTGGTCCCCCGATGGCAGCAAGCTGGCCTATGTTTCTTTTGAGGCCAAAAAACCCATTGTCTATGTTCATGATCTCTCCACCGCCAAACGCCATGTAGTAGCCAACTTCAAGGGATCGAACTCAGCACCTGCCTGGGCACCTGATGGTAAACGTCTGGCCGTCGTGCTCACTAAAGAGGGGGGATCACAGCTCTTCTTGATCAATGCCGATGGCAGTGGGATAACGCGCCTGACAAGTTCCTCCGGAATCGACACCGAGCCACGGTTTTCTCCCGATGGCCAGTTCATCTATTTCACCTCTGACCGTGGCGGCAGCCCGCAAATCTATCGTATCGCCACTACGGGCGGCGCAGTCGAGCGCATTACTTTTGACGGCAGTTATAACGTAACAGCACGCCCTTCGCCAGATGGCAAAAGCCTGGCCTACATTGCGCGCAACAACGGCCGCTTTCAACTCGCATTAATGGATCTGGCTACCAAGCAAACACAAATTCTGACAGACTCTTCCAAAGACGAATCCCCCAGCTTCGCCCCCAATGGCCGCATGATTTTATATGCGACAGAAATTGGCGGGCGAGGTGTATTAGCGGCTGTATCCAGCGACGGCCGCGTCAAGCAAAAACTCTCCGTACAGGCCGCCGATGTACGGGAACCTGCCTGGGGCCCGCTGGTTAGATAACCCATTTCCCCACCCTCACCATTTTTAAAGGATATCATCATGCGCACTACCCGTCTTTTTTCTATCACACTTGTAACTCTCCTCCTTTCTGCTTGTGGCTCGCAGCCTCCCGCACCGGAACAAAATCCATCGGGTTTGGAATCGCGAACCCCGGCCGCTGTCGAATCTGCCCCAACGACTTCCAAAATCGAAAGTTTCGATCCGATGAGCGTAGCAGCACTGAAAGATCCGCGCAGCCCGCTCTCTAAACGTAGCATTTATTTCGACTATGACAGCTACGTCGTCAAAGATGAATATCAACCGCT
>DATCQI010000066.1:0-2933 GCA_036569545.1 Rugosibacter sp.
GGCGCCAACCAGACAGAGAGTTTACGGTAATGCTGTTCAGCGAGAATTTCCGTCGGCGCCATGAGCGCTGCCTGATAGCCTGCCTCGACGGCATGCAGCATGGCCAATGCGGCGACGATGGTTTTGCCGCTACCCACATCGCCTTGCAGCAAGCGTTGCATCGGGTGTGGCTGAGTCAAGTCGTTGGCGATCTCATGCCCTGCGCGTTGCTGCGCCCCGGTTAAACGAAACGGCAACGCGGCCAGTAACGGCTGCGTGAGCGTGCCGTTGGCTGCAAGCTGCGGCGCGCCAAGCGCACGACGCGCGGTGTAGGCGCGGCGTAAGGACAATTGCTGAGCTAACAACTCATCAAACTGCACGCGCCGCCAGGCCGGATGGTGGCGCGATTCCAGTTGCTCAAGGAAACACTCAGGAGGCGGTGAATGCAATAGTCGCACTGCGTCGGAAAAAGACGGCAGTGCTAGCTTGGCCAGCACATCAGCAGGCAAGGTATCGGCCAGATTGCTCCGTGCCAAAGCGCGACTAATCAAGCGACGCAAGATGGCCTGACCCAGCCCGGCGGTGGTGGGATAAACCGGGGTGAGACCCGCTGGCAGTGCTGCATGTTTTACATCTGCATTTGCCCCGGAACTCGCCACGGAATTAGGCACAGCGTGAAACCGAGGATGAATCATTTCATCACCCAAAAAACTATCGCGCAATTCGCCGAATACCCGCAAGCGCACGCCGGGTTGCAGCACTTTTTGCTGGCTTGGATAAAAGTTCAAAAACCGCAGGATGAGTGCGCCGCTGTCATCTTGAACGCGAACTACTAATTGGCGTCGCGGGCGAAATACGATTTCACAGCTGACCACCTCAACTTCAAACTGCGCGGCGACTCCGGGGAGGGCATCGCTCACCGCAGTGATGCGCGTTTCGTCCTCATAGCGCAGCGGCAAGTGCAGTACAAGATCAATGTCGCAGCGCAAACCCAACCGTGCCAAGCGGCCTGCCAGCGTGTTGCCGGCCGACCCCGCTGCTTTTTTTTCGCGACGTTCAGCCAATCACCAGAACCGCATCAGCCTCGACCAATGCATCGCGCGGCAAGGCTTTTACACCCACGGCTGCGCGCGCTGGATAGGGCGCTGTGAAATACTGTGCCATCACCTCATTCACCTTGGAAAAATTGGCTAGATCGGTCAAGTAAATCGTCACACGCACAGCATCGTTCAAATTTGCACCAGCGGCCTCGCTCACCGCTTTGAGGTTTTCAAAGACGCGCACAATCTGCGCATCAATACCGTCAGCCATTTGCATGGTGGCCGGGTCCAGACCAATCTGGCCCGACAAATACACGGTATTGCCTGCTTGAACAGCCTGCGAATAAGGGCCAATGGCAGCAGGCGCATCAGGTGTTGCAATGATTTTTCGACTCATCAATTCATTCTCGGATAGGTTATAGGTTAGTAAATAACGGTGTAATGATTATTTCAAAATCACCAACACACTCTCTTTAACGCCTAGCGTCTTGAGTTTTGCACGCGCCTCATCCGCCTCCGCACGCGTGGCAAAAGGGCCTACATGCACGCGGGCTTCAATAACAACAGGCACACCTTGCGCCTGCATTTTTTGGCGCAGCTTTTCCGCATTAGCCACGGTATTGAATACACCCAACTGCACACCAAAATGTTGCACCCCAGATGTTTTTTTCGTTGGGATGAGCGGCTGAGAAACAAATACTTCTGAGGTGTTATCTGCTGTCGCGGCAGATGACGTTGCGTGGGCTTCGGTAGCCGGAATTGCTCCGTTTCCCGTTACAGCGGGGGTAATCGGGAGTGGCGGCTGATCAGCCAGCCGATCGGGTAAAGATGGCGGGGGCAATGTTGGCAACGACGGAGATGTCGGTGGCAGCTGTGGCGAAGCGCCCTGAGAGGCCCACGGCAATCCGCTGGAATGCAGCGCACCCCCAATAGCCCAGAGACCAAGCAGACCCACCGCAACAATGCTGATCGTCGCAATCCGTGTGATCGTGCGATCCTTAATTGCCTCATCCATAATGTTCGCGGGTTCTTCTTGTATCCCTGCGTCGTCTGCCATCGTTATTACCTTTCACCAGCGCTGTACACATGACACGCTTAGCGCATCTCTGCTCAATCTAGCCAGCCTTGATCATACCTCGTCTGCGATTACATTAAAATGAGACCATCCCATGCGGATAAAAAACCCCTAGCTATTTAAAATCAGCATTGGGTACCATACCGATTACCCCTTTTTACTACTCTCTGGCACCAACCCCTGCCAACACTATGAATAACGAACTTTGCATTGGCCTTGTTTCCATTTCTGATCGCGCTTCCCGCGGCATGTATGCTGACCAGGGCTTGCCTGCCCTGAAAGCCTGGTTTACCGACGCGCTCATTTCACCCTGGCGCATGGTGACACGGTTAATTGCCGATGACCAAGCCTTGATTGAACAAACGCTGATTGAATTATGCGACACCGCAGGCTGCCATCTAGTGCTGACTACCGGCGGTACAGGTCCCGCGCTTCGCGACGTTACCCCCGAAGCCACCCTGGCCGTAGGGCAAAAAATCATGCCGGGCTTTGGCGAACAAATGCGCCAAATATCGCTGCACTTTGTGCCCACCGCCCTGCTCTCACGGCAGGTCGGTGTCATTCGCGGCCAATCGCTGATTCTAAATTTGCCTGGTCAACCCAAATCGATTAAAGAGACGCTAGAAGGAGTCAAGGATGCAGAGGGCAAACAGCAGGTTCCCGGCATTTTTGCGGCCGTGCCTTATTGCATCGACCTCATTGGCGGGCCCTATATCGAAACGAATGAAACCGTTATCAAAGCCTTCCGGCCAAAGTCAGCCATCAGGCCAGCCTCTGAAAACCAGCCCGGCTAAAGCACCTTGTTCAGCCAGGCACTGATGTCTGCCACTTCTTGCGGA
>DATCQI010000067.1:0-2071 GCA_036569545.1 Rugosibacter sp.
CTTCGGCGGCGATGCGTTGTTGCGCATAGTCGAATTGTTCCCGGCTCAGGGTGATGCCGTGTGCACGCACGCCGTAATTGCTCGCTGCCCAGCATACCAGTGCGCCCCAGCCGCAACCAATATCAAGAAAGCGCTCGCCCGACGCAAGGCGCAGTTTGCGGCAGATGTGATCCAGCTTGTTGCGCTGGGCCTGATTCAACGTGTCATCTGGTGTTTCGAAGTAGGCGCATGAATAGACCATCTGCTCATCCAGCCATAGCCTGTAAAAATTGTTGGATACATCGTAGTGAAAAGAAATTGCGGCGCGGTCACTGTTTTTGGAATGGTCATGGGAAAACGATTTGTCGGCCTTCAATACGGTATTGTGTGCAGGTGACAAAACCGTAGCCTGCAGGTGCGGTAGCTGCATCGCGTCTATCCACAGGGCGCAACGTTCGCGTAATGACAGCGCCAGGTTTTGGAAGTGCCCTTTCAGGTGAAGCACGGCATACAAGTCGCCTTCAAAATCAATCCGGTTTTGAAAATACGCCTCCGCCAGCAAAATCGGGTTGCGGTTCAGAACCAGTTGTTTGAGCACGGTTGCATCCTTAATCACCAAGGTAAAAGCAGGTGATGACCGTCCAATATGATGAGTAATCCCGTTCCATAGACGCAATGCCATTGAACCGTGGAAGCTGTGCAACAAGCGGTTCAGGATACGCAATGCAGGATCTGCGTGGATCGTGGAGGTAACGGGGGTAGTAGTCGAATTCATGGGTTTCTCCAAATCATCCTTTATGGTTAAGACGGAAAACTTCACAAAAGCATTCGATAGAAATTCCTGCAGTGACAATTTCTATCGTATTCCAATCTTGAGGCGACGGAAATAGAATCATTTGTTCGCCAGTGCTCGTGCCGTATCAGACTAGGCTGAAACTATGGGAAAGAGTAGCGCAGGAACAGGTGGCTACTGCCACGCCGCATATCGATCAAACTTCCCCAGAGGGCATCGCGTGGCGCGAACGCTTTGCCCATGACCAGGCTGGGCCTTTCATCACCTGTATCACGACCGGCAATTTGCGGGGCGAGTGTCAAAAACTGCTCATGGATGAGGCGTTCCGCATAAAAGTCACCGAGTAATCGCGGCCCTCCCTCGACAAGAATTGACTTGCCCGGGTTCACTCGGCACACCTCGTCAAGGATCGCCGCAGCGGGAATCACTTTTCCGCGATGACGAATCGAGCGGATTTCAACAGTATCAGGTGTGTCTTGCTTGCTTAAAAGTTTTGCGCCTTCGGTTGTAGTGATGATCAAGGTCGGCAATTTGTCGGAGGTGAATACCGGCAAGCGCAGATCGATTTTGCCGCCACCACTCACGATCACATTCAGTGGTGTCTCGGATTTGCCGAGCGCTTTTCTCAGCTGCCGATAGTCATCCGCGAGTGCCGGAAAAATGGCTTCGGCAGTCCAGACATGCTGGCGATCAGCACCCAGCGTACCGGAGCCGATAATCACCACGTCGGCTACGGCGCGCAACAGGCCCATCACCATCCGATCCTGAGCATTGAATCCGCTGATGTCCGCGCCACTGTCGTGTCCCTTTGTATTGAGCGATACGACGCCATCCAGCGTTGTCACAAAATTGCTGAAGACATGCGGGTGTGAACGGGGCATGGACATGCGCAGACATCCATACAAACGCGAGAGTTTGGGGGGCAATGGCAACAGCACGCCACGCTTCGTTTCAAAAAGCGTCTTGAGTGGTGTTAGAGCAGCAGGAGCGGGACGAGGCATTTATTTTATTGATCACAAAAAAACAGACTCATGAAAATAAGCACAACCGGAAGCCGAAACCCGCCAACTGGTAAATAAATTGATGGCTGGGACAATGGGTGAATTATTTTCTTTTGTTTCCATTTCCTCTGTACGCCTGCGCACACACGTTTGAAGAATTCACATTCAATGCATAGTTCGCTAAGAGACATTATTCTCCTTCAGCTATTCAAGAGACACACTCTCCCCGTATCACTCGAAATCACAAGAACCTGTAAAAATACTGACGTTTACGGTCGCCGGAAAACGTCAGGAGATA
>DATCQI010000068.1:0-2362 GCA_036569545.1 Rugosibacter sp.
TTTTCCTAAGCTTGAAGCACAGACCTTTGATTGCGTTTTTCTTGATCCGCCCAGTTATGCCAAAAGTCCATTTGGCGTGGTGGATCTGGTCAATGATTACGCCTCGGTCTTCAAGCCCGCGCTGTTGTGCACGACTGAAGGTGGCACGTTAATCTGCACCAACCATGTCGCGAATGTTTCGCGCGACGCTTGGCTCGATCAACTCCAGCGCAGCGCTGCCAAAGCGGGGCGACCGATTCGTGAATTTGAATGGATTTTGCCGGAAGCGGATTTCCCCAGCATTGATGGCGAGCCGCCCCTTAAAATAGTGCTCCTGCGCGTTTAAATTCACACAAACACGGCATAAATGTGTCGTGTTTGTAGGGTAACGCCAAGCAAATCTCTATGATTTAGCTTGAAAATCTGCGATAATGCGGGCCGAATTAGCTACACGCTGTGGCTATACGCTCATTTTCTCTGATTTACATTGCTTCACTTCGGCTTCACCGCCTCTTCTGCCTTTCTCTGCGCTACGCGGGAACACCATGACAACCACTAATGACACTCCCATCGGGTTCGCCCAACTCGGGTTAAAACCCGCTTTACTCTCCGCTTTGGCTGAGGTCGGCTACGAGACCCCCTCGCCGATTCAAGCCGCCTGCATTCCACCACTCCTGGCGGGGCTGGATGTACTCGGTGAAGCGCAAACCGGCACTGGCAAAACAGCCGCCTTCGCCCTGCCCTTGCTGCAAAAGATTGACGTATCCCTTGCCAAGCCACAAGCGCTGATTCTCACCCCCACGCGCGAACTGGCCATTCAAGTCGCTGAAGCACTGCAACGTTATGCCAAACACATCCCCGGTTTTCACGTCTTGCCGGTCTATGGCGGGCAGAGCATGGTGGTGCAGTTGCGCCAGCTCTCGCGCGGCGCACATGTCATTGTCGGCACGCCCGGTCGGGTGATGGACCATCTTGAGCGTAAAAGTCTCGTGCTCGACAAGCTCAGTTTCATGGTGTTGGACGAAGCCGATGAGATGTTGCGCATGGGCTTTATCGATGATGTCAAATGGATTCTTGAGCACACCCCATCCTCACGGCAAACGGCGCTGTTTTCTGCCACCATGCCCGATGTGATCCGCCGCGTGGCGCATCAGCATTTGCGTGACCCCAAAGAAATAAAAATCCGTTCGGCGACCAGCACTGTGATCACCACGCAGCAGTTTTATTGCCAGACGCACGGCGGACAAAAGATCGAAGCATTGACGCGCATTCTGGAAGTTGAAACTGACTTTGATGCGGCGATTATTTTCGTGCGCACAAAAATTGCCACCGTTGAATTGGCCGATAAACTCGAAGCCCGCGGCTATGCGGTTGCAGCGCTGAATGGCGATATGACGCAAGGCTTGCGCGAGCAAGTCATCGAGCGCCTGAAAAGCGGCAGCCTTGATATCGTTGTGGCCACCGACGTTGCCGCGCGCGGCATTGACGTATCGCGCATCAGCCATGTAATTAACTACGACGTACCCAACGACACCGAAGCCTATGTGCATCGCATTGGTCGCACCGGCCGTGCAGGTCGTACAGGACGCGCCATTTTGTTCATCACTCCGCGCGAAATGCATATGCTGAAAGTGATCGAACGCGCTACGCGGCAGAAGATCGAGCCGCTGGCCATGCCTACGCCTGGCGAAGTGGCTAACCGGCGTGTGGCGCAATTTACGCAACAGATTCTGGATACCCTAAAAACCGAGAAACTGGATTTCTTTTTTGATGTGATTCGCAACATGGAAACCGATCACAACATTGGGGCTCGTGAAATTGCTACCGCGCTGGCCTGGCTTGCTCAACGCGAACGGCCACTGCAACTGGCCGGCGCAGCAGCGGTTGATTTAACGCCGCCGCCAGCGCGTACCGAGCGTTCGGGAGAACGCACCGAGCGCTCATCTGGGCGCATCGATCGTTCAAGCGAACGCTCAACCGAAAGACCCGCGCGCGAAAATCGTGAGCGGACCTCTGCACCACAGCACACCTATGCCGCAGGCGCCCTCGCCCGTTACCGTATCGAAGTTGGCCGTAATCAGGGCGTGTTGCCCAAGGAGATTGTCGGTGCCATTGCCAACGAAGGCGGCATCGACGGCAAGCAAATTGGCCAGATCAATCTGTTTGACGACTTCAGTACCGTTGAATTGCCCGCTGATTTGCCGCCAGATGTTATGGATGTGCTGCGCCGTATTCGCGTACGCCAGTTTGCGCTAAAAGCACGGATTACCGAGCCAGGAGAATATCCGGATACCCGCCCGCCACGTCCTGCAGGCCCTGTACGGGCGAAAAAGGAATGGAGCGGCAAACCCGATGGCAAAAAGCCTGAGTGGAAAAAACGCGA
>DATCQI010000069.1:0-3573 GCA_036569545.1 Rugosibacter sp.
GGAAGGCTTGCTGTTGTCGGGCATGGATAATCTGGATGTGCTCAAAGCCACCTTTCCCGCCGGAACACTGACCGGTGCGCCGAAGATCCACGCCATGGAAATCATTGACGAACTGGAACCCGTCAAGCGCGGGCTGTATGGCGGCGCGTGTGGCTATCTGAGCTTCTCCGGCGAGATGGATATGGCGATTGCCATCCGCACCGGCATCGTCAAAAACGGCATGCTCTATGTACAAGCGGCTGCAGGCATCGTTGCCGATTCCGTACCCGAGAGTGAATGGCAGGAAACAGAAAACAAGGCCCGCGCGCTCATTCGAGCGGCGGAACTCGCGCAAGCGGGCCTCGATTACGTTCAGCTGACGTAGTTCGATTCACTCATTGACGTGCTGCAATCTCATGTATAGACTATGTTTATACATTACCGGATAAGTCACCATGTCAACCGCCATTCTCGATATCAAGCAGTGGGGCAATAACTTGGGCGTGCGCCTGCCATCGGCGGTAGCGAAAGCAGCGAACCTGCATGCCGATCAGCGCGTGCGCATTGCCGTGGAAGATGGACGCGTGGTGATTACGCCGGAAGCTCCAGCGCAATTGACGCTGGAGCAGCGTCTGGCACTTTACGATGCATCCCGCCATGGGGGTGAAGTGATGGCTGCCCCGCCAATTGGCGCTGAAAAATGGTAAACAAAACAGGTCGCAAGACTGCCGTGCAATGGTCACCCGACCGCCAGGACATCATCTGGATCGACTGCAATCCTCAGGCAGGCAGCGAGATGCGCGACGTTCATCCTTTTCTGGTTTTATCACCGCGCATATTCAACGAAAAAACCGCGCTGGTGATTGGCCTGCCGATGACGACAGCCGCCTACAATGTCGACAATCCTTTTGCCGTCGCGCTTGGAAAAATCATGGCATCAGGACGAAAAACAGGAAAAATCAGCTACGTGCTTTGCCATCAGCCAAAATCTTTCGACTGGCGCATGCGCCGCGCCAAGCCGCATCCGCTCAAGCGCCTGCCGGATGCACTGTTTGCTGACGTATGCGAGCGGCTGAATCAGATCATCAAGATTGCGTAAGCCGCGTTAAACGCTCAGCAGTAACCCCGGCTCTTCAATGATCTCGATCACTGCTTCCATGAACTGGGCGGCATACACGCCATCAATCAGGCGGTGATCGTAAGACGTCACCATGTCCAGGCTTTGCTGCGCCACCACCGCGCCATTGACCACAGCAGCTTGCGGCTTGATGCGCGTCATGGCGATAATCGCCACTTCCGGATGATTGATGATGGGCCGCCCGACCAGATCGTGCTTGCCGTGGCTGCCCACATTGCTTAACGTGATCGTGCCGCCTTTCAAATCCGCCAGCGAAATTTTTCGCTCGCGCGCCAGCGCGGCCAGGCGGTCAATCTCGGCGGATATTTCCTGCAGGCTTCGTTGATCGGCATGCTTGATCACCGGCACCATCAAGCCCTCCTCCGTATGCGTGGCAAAGCCGATGTTGATGTCGCCATGTTCGACAATGTCGTTGCTCGTATCGTCTATGCTGGCGTTGAAATACGGGTATTTTTTAAGCGCCGGAATCATCGCCTTGATGACCATCGCGGTAAATGAAATGCGGCAGCCCAGATGCTCTTGCAAGCGCAAGCGCAGCGCTACGAAGGCCTCGGCATTGCAGCGGAAGCCGGAGGTGGCATGCGGTATCACGCTCACCGAGCGCACCATGGTTTCGGCAATCGCGCGGCGCAGTCCCTTGATCGGTGTGCGGCGCTGCTGGCCGGCGAGCGGAATCGCCAGCGGGCGAACATCCAGCCTGACACTCGACGTATCCGGCGCATTGGCAACGGCCAGATGCCGGTCGATGTCTTCGTGCAGGATGCGTCCTTTCGGCCCGCTGCCGACCACCCTCTCCAGCGCGACGCCCTGCTGCCGCGCGTAACTGCGCGTGCTGGGCGTGGCATGTACAGGTTGAGAGATTTGCACAGCGGTGGCCTGCAACGCCCCGCGAAAAGTCGGCGCTGGTGATACGGCGCGCAGCGAGCTCTCTTGCAAGGCAACCGGCGCAGCATGCGCAACCTTGGCAACATTAGCCACATTAGCCACCTCAGCCACATTAGCCACATCAGCCACCGCAGCATCCGTCGAAAACACCGCAATCACGCTGCCCACTTTAACTGTCGTTCCCTCAGCGACCTGCAAGCTGTGCACCGTGCCACTACAGGGCACGGGGATTTCGACCACGGCCTTATCCGTTTCAATCTCGCACAGCAGATCGTCCTCGCGCACCACATCGCCGGGCTTGACATGCCACTTGAGCAAATCGGATTCGGTGATACCTTCGCCCACATCAGGCAAGCAAAATTCATAAGTCATAATCGCTCTCCACGTAAAGCTGATAACTCAAAACTGATAATTCAGCACAGCGTCGATCCCCGCCTTGATGCGTTGCGGGCTGGGCAGGTAGGCATCTTCTATCTGGTTTTCGGGAAAGAACACATCGAACGCCGTCACGCGCTTGACCGGCGCTTTCAAATATTCCAGCGCATACTCATTGATCAGCGCCGAAATTTCCGCGCCCGGCCCGGCCGTGCGCCGCGCTTCATGCACAATCACACAGCGGCCGGTCTTTTTCACCGAAGCCAACACAGGCGCGACATCCAGCGGCGCCAGACTGCACATGTCAATAATTTCAATGCTCGCATGGGTTGCTGCGGCAACTTCTGCGGCTGCCGCAATCGAATAGTGGAGCATGTTGCCCCAGGCAATCAATGTCAGATCATTGCCCTCTTGCACCACGCGGCATTTATCCAGCGGCAGGATGTAATCCGCCACCGGCACCGGCTCGCGAAACGAACGGTACATCTTGGTGTGCTCTAAAAAGACTACCGGATCATCGCTGCGAATCGCTGCGGCCAGCAAACCCTTGGCCTGTGCTGGTGTGCTCGGGCACACCACGCGCACCCCCGGCGTGTGCATCAAATATGCCTCGGTTGAGTCAGAATGAAACGGCAAGGGCTTGATGCCGCCGCCAAAAGTCGCGCGGATAGTCAACGGCACCTTCATCGCGCCGCCGGTTTTCTGGTGCAAGTTGGCCAGGTTGTAAATGAACTGCCCCCACGCGTTGTACATGAAAGCCAAAAACTGCATCTCGATCACCGGCCGCTCGCCACGCATGGCCATGCCCACGGCCACGCCCAGCAGCCCGTTTTCAGACAACGGCGTATCCATCACGCGCTCGGGGCCGAACTCGTCAAACAAACCTTCGGTGGCGCGAAACACGCCGCCAATCGGGCCGATGTCGTAACCCATCACGCGCACGCTCGGGTCGCGCTGCATTTCCTGGCGCAGCGTATGCGTTACCGCCGTCACCAGATTCATGTCTTCCGTTACTGGCAGTTCATTGATGCGCGTCATTGCACGCCCTCCCCGGTCATATCGAGAAACGGATTGCCACCGGCCAGCTCGCACGCCAGCTCGTCGCGCTGATGCTTCACGCTCCAGCCCGGCTCGCCCTGCAAATGGTGCAGGAACATGTCATCCGGTGAAGTCGGCGGCACCGCACGACCCCGGTC
>DATCQI010000070.1:0-5565 GCA_036569545.1 Rugosibacter sp.
GAAAACCGTATTAACCCGGCAAGCCGGCGCCTCACCAGCGCCGAGTTTTGCCTACCGCTTTGCTCGCTGCAACCGTTTCATGGGTCATTATTTACGGCATGGTGAAGGCTATCCGGACTGGAGTTTGCGCTTCTTTCACCGGCATCATGCGCAATGGTCTGCCGATCTAGTGCACGAAAAAGTCTGCTTCACGGGTAGCGCGGGAGCTCCGATAGGAACGCTCGCAGGCGACTTGCTCCACGATTCTGCAGAGTCCCTGGAAAACTATCTGGACAAACAAAACCGCTATAGCACCCTAGCGGCTAACACCGCACTAGCGCAAGGCAAGCGCGCCCATGCTGCGCATTTGCTGTTCTCACCACTGGTGAGGTTCATCAAATTTTATTTTTTCCGGTGCGGATTTCTCGATGGTTTGCCGGGTTTGGTGCACATCCTCATCGGCTGTGGCACCAGCTTTGCCAAATACGCCAAAATGGTCGCCTCGCAACGCCATTCGACCAATCCAGCTCCGCCACCCGATACCTTGTAATGGTGGCATACGCCGGTAAAAAGGTACTAGCTTGGCGCATAGCGGCTACGCAGCGCATCTAGCGATTGCGCGGCCAGCGTATCCACCTCATCATTTGTCGACACAATAAACCCCGTGTCGCGCAGCAGGCCATCCGTCAGGCCGTAAATCCAGCCATGCACCGTCAATGCCTGGTTCCGTGCCCAGCTATCGCGCACCAGCGTCGTGCGGGCGACATTGATGGCTTGCTCCAGCACATTCAGCTCGCACAGGCAGGCCCAGCGCTGCTGCTCATCTGCAATGCTATCCAGTAAATCCTGGTGTTTATCGCGCACATCCTGAATATGCCGCAACCAGTTATCGGCCAGCCCCAGCCGTGCATTATCCAGAGCTGCGCGCACACCGCCGCATCCAAAATGCCCCACCACCATGATGTGCCGCACCTTTAGCACATCAATCGCAAACTGGATCACCGAGAGGCAGTTCAGATCGGTATGCACCACCACGTTGGCGATGTTACGGTGGACGAAGACTTCACCCGGCAACAATCCTGTGATTTCATTGGCCGGCACGCGCGAGTCTGAGCAGCCGATCCATAAGTACTCCGGGGCTTGCAAGTGGGACAATTTATCAAAGAACGTCGGATCCTCGGCACGCACCCGTTCAGCCCATTCGCGGTTGGCCGCAAAAATCCTGTCCATCTTCTGCTCGCTATTCATCGGCCAAAAAGTCCTTTTAGCTTGTCTTTCAATTGATCGGTAACTTTCTGCTGAATTTCCTGTTTTTTCTCATCAACTTTTTTCCGCAATTCTTGTTTTTTCTCGTCGATACGCGCTTGGCTCTTTTCTTTGAGCAAATCACCTATCGCACTGGCAAACTCGATCTTCCACGTAATTTTATCCAGCGGGCCCGTAATACGAACAGGTACAGTCACGCCCTTGAGCTGATCGGCCTCCTTGCCATTCTGGCCTACACTGGTATTCACCACGCGGACTTTGGCCAGATAATTAATCCGATTATTGCCAATATCAATATCCCCTGCGCCCGAAAGCCTTAAAAAGGGTGATTTCATGGCCAAATCTTCGTTATGCGCCACTCCGCCTGTTAGCCGAAAAGAAGCACTGAGCTCCGAAAAATCGGTTTTATCCGCCCCGCGTGAAACCTGGGTTACATCCTGCCTGGCTCCCAGCTCGGCTTGAATATCGCGCAGGCTCTGCGCCAGATTGATGCCCTTGATGGCGCCATCCCGCAACGCCAGCGAAGCGGAACCCGCCAGCGATTTTTTCAACGCGGACACGCTTGCACCCTGACCCGTGATGTCCACTGTCACCGTACCCTTGCCTGCAATCAAATCTTTATTGGCTAAGTCTTTCAAGAGCGGGGTAATACTCACCCCCACCAGTTTTTGCCGCACTGCCACGCCATTGCCGTTTGCATTCACCGTGAGGCTGCCGCTCGTCGATCCTTCATAAAGATTGGCCGAAAGTGGCGCAATATCCAGCCGGCCATGGGCTGCCTTGAGCGTTGCATTGAGCTGGAAAAATTTGAGATTTTTGACTTGCAACGAACCGATACGTGCAACGCCATGCAGGTTCAAGCTACGCAGGGCTGAAAAATCCAGTGGCGCATCGCCGGCAATGACCGGGCCAGCCGCGCCCGAGGAAGATGCAGCCACAGCAGGTTTGGGTGGAAAATATTTATCCACATTCAAGCGGTCGATGGCGAGATCAAAACCCAAAGCGAGCGGCGAAAAATGTTCGATCTGCGATTCAAACAAAATTTTCGACTCATCAAATTGAGTCGCCAGACGAATGGCAGCTCTTTGTTTTTTCACATCCACCTGAGCGCTGCCATTGAGCGGCAAGCTCACCTGCTTCATGGGCATGCCAGGGTTTTTCATGTCGACGGTACCTGCAATTTTTTGCAGCGTGACGGTTTGCGCTGTCATGTTAGCGATCAAAGGCGACGCCAGATGAATCTTGAGTGCCACAGCGCCGCTGGTTGAGTCGGCATCCAACACCATGCGGCTAACCTTGACATCGGTTAACGTGCCTGCCACGCCAGAGAGCGCAATTTTCGCGGTGGTTTGGCGCCCACCTCCATTGAGCTTGGCGTTAAGGCTGAGGGTCTTGCCAGTTACCTGCCCCGGCGTCAACGTGAGTTGCGGCGCGGTTAAGTCGAGATCGAATTCATTGCTGCCTTGCTTGCCCCGCGTGGTCAATGCAACATTGTCTACAACCAAGGTTTGGCGCTCGCTATCTGCGGCCACATGATCGGCTGAAAAGCTGAGATCATCCAGGCGGGTTATCTCGCCGGTTTGCCCATTACGCTGGCTAAATTGCTTGTTTTTCAGATTCACCGCATCTACCACCAGCGTTTTTAATGTGCTGTTTGCCGCCACATGATCGGCAGAAAATGACAGCCCTTCCAGCGCCATCGTGTTGCCTGTATTTTCATCACGCCGGGTAAGGTTCACATTTTTCAAAGCCATGTTATCGACTGTCAATGTCTGCTGTTGGCCATCGGCTAACACGGGGCCGGTGGTGATATTCAATTTGGCCAGCGTGGTCGTGCTGCCTGCTTGCTCGTCGCGCCATACCAAATGCGCATTGGTTAGCGCAATGCCCGACACATCAAGCTGCATCGCCGTATCATCAGCGCCGACTTTTTTGTCTTCTGACTTGCCGCTGGAGAAATCCGCGATATTCAAGCGGCCATCTTTTCTTTTCACCAGCGTCGCTGTCAAGCCATCGGCTTGCAGATCATTCACCACCACTTTTTTTGCCAATAAAGGTATGACGGCTATGGCAATACGCGCCGAATCCAGAGCGAGGAAGTCGCGTGAGCTGGCCGGTTCAGACAGCGTGACGTGGCCAAGCTTTACACCCACATTGGGCCAAAGCGAAAGTTGCACCGGACCCGTGATGACAAGTTGGCGCTGCGTCTTGACCAAGACCGTACGAGCCAGTTCAGCCTTGATTTTTTCGCCATCGAACAGGGCGTAGAGCACACCCGCAAAAATTGCCAGCAGAAGCAATCCAATACCGGCAATGATGCCAGCCAGTCGTACTAGTTTCATTCGGTTCACCTTTACAGAAAAACACGCTAATCTAGCCAGCCAAACACCGAGGAATCAATTATGAACGCCAAGTTTACCCTGCTTACCCTCTCTGCTTCACTTGCCTTGGGTCTTGCCTCCAGTCTTGCATGCGCCGAAAGTGGCGGCATAGGCTCAGTCACCGTCACCCCGAACCCGGCTCAAGCTGAACAAGCAGTCACCATCACCGTTGCGGCGGAAGGCGAAGCGCCCAACCTGTGCGGCTTGTCGGTTGAATTTGGTGATGGCACGAGCGATAAAATCAAAATCAACGGCACTGACTCGAAATTTCCAGTCACGCTAACCAAAACGTATGCCCATCCCGGCACTTATGTCGTAAAAGCCGAAGGTAAAAAAATCACCACGCATTTCCGTTGCAAAGGCGAAGCAACAGCCAGCCTTGTTGTGCACGCTGTCACGAAAAAAGCAGTGGCTACACCTGCAACTGCACCCAGCTGCCCACCTGGCTACAAAATGACGGGCAAGCCCAGTCGCGCAGGTGCCTATCGGTGCAAAGCAGGCAAAGGCGCCAAGGTGCCTGAAGCGCCTGTTCAATGTGCCGCGCCACTCGAGGCTTATCAGTCCAAAACGACCGTCGGCTGCCATGCAGTCAAGGCATCGAAAAAATAATAACGCTTAGCGATTAGCCAAGCTTCGCCTCGGCTCGGGCCGGGGCGTTTTCAGGCTACCGGGTTTACTCCGCCAACCCTCGCCGATAGTGAATGGCTTCGGCCACCTGCGGCGCACTGATGGATTCGGCACCGGCAAGATCGGCAATGCTGCGCGCTACTTTTAAAATACGATGATAGCCACGTGCGGACAGTGACAGCCGTGCCATGGCTTGCGCAAGCAATTGCGCACCGGCTAAATCAGGCGTGGCATGTTCACTAATCTCATTCGGGGTGAGCTGTGCATTGGGCTTGCCCTGTAGCACCAGTTGCCGATCCCGCGCGGCGATCACTCGGTCACGCACCGTAGTGGATGTTTCGCCAATCGTTCGCGTGGATAATTCCGCTTCTGAAATGGCCGGCACATCCACCATCAGGTCAATCCTATCCAGCAACGGGCCGGACAATTTGCCGCGATACCGCGCCACCTGATCCGGCGTGCAGCGACATTTACCTGAAGGATGGCCCAGCCAGCCACAGGGGCACGGATTCATGGCCGCAATGAGCTGAAAGCGTGCTGGAAACTCAGCCCGCCGCGCTGCGCGTGCAATATGGATATGCCCGGTTTCCAGCGGTTCGCGCAGGGCTTCGAGCACACCGCGCTGAAACTCGGGCAGCTCATCCAGAAACAGCGTGCCGTTATGCGCCAGTGAAATTTCGCCCGGACGCGGCACACTGCCACCACCCACCAGCGCGGCAGTTGATGCCGAATGATGCGGCGCACGAAAAGCGCGCTGCCCCCAGTGTTCAAGCTTAAAGAGTCCGGCCAGGGAATGCACGGCGGCAGCGGCCAGTGCTTCGGTATCCGTCATTGGTGGCAGCAAACCTGGCAAGCGTTGCGCCAGCATGGATTTACCCGCACCCGGCGGCCCGCTCATGAGCAGGCTGTGGCCGCCTGCTGCTGCCACTTCGAGCGCGCGCTTGGCCGGTGCCTGCCCCTTGACCTCGGCGAGATCGGGATAATGTGCAAAAGTCGGCGCTGGTGATACGGCGTGAGGGGCGATTGTTTCGCGTCCGGAGAGATGCGCGCACACTTGGAGCAGATTTTTTGCAGGCAGAATCGTCATGTCTGCAATCAATGCAGCCTCTGGCGCACTATCCGTTGGCAAGATAAAAGCACGGCGCGCGATTGCAGCATGTGGCATGGTGCAATCGACAGTAGCAGACATCGCCGCGCACATCGCCAAAGCCCCGCGAATGGCGCGCAACTCGCCAGAGAGCGCCAGCTCGCCTGCAAACTCGTAGTCATCCAGGGTGGGTGCTTTGATCTGTCCGGAAGCAATCAGGATGCC
>DATCQI010000071.1:0-12784 GCA_036569545.1 Rugosibacter sp.
AACATCCAGCGCGACCAGCGTATCGTCCCAGCCCAGGCAAGCATCGGTAACCGAAATGCCGTATTCGAGCGGCTTGCCGGGAACTAAATCCTGCCGCCCTTCGTGCAGATTGGATTCGATCATGACACCGAAAATGCGCGCCTCGCCCGCCGCCATTTGTGTGGCCACATCGCGCGCCACATCCAGCTGCAACTTGAACTGTTTTTTGCTGTTGGCATGCGAAAAATCAATCATCAGCCGTGCTGCCAGCGCCGACTTTCCAAGCTCGACGCAGGCGGCTTCCACCGAGGCCGCGTCGTAATTTGCCTCCTTGCCGCCGCGCAAAATCACATGGCAATCCTCATTGCCATTAGTGGACACAATCGCCGAATGACCCGCTTTGGTGACCGACAAAAAATGATGCGGGCTGGCCGCGGCCTTGATGGCATCCACCGCGATGCGGATATTGCCATCCGTGCCGTTCTTGAAACCCACCGGGCAAGAGAGGCCGGATGCCAGCTCGCGATGGATCTGCGATTCTGTCGTGCGTGCACCGATCGCGCCCCAGCTGATTAAATCCGCCGTGTATTGCGGCGTGATCGCATCGAGAAATTCTGTGCCGCACGGCAGGCCCAGCTGATTAATATCCCACAACAGTTTTCGCGCCAGGCGCAGGCCATCGTTGATCTTGAAGCTGTCATCCATGTAAGGATCGTTGATCAGCCCCTTCCAGCCCACGGTCGTGCGCGGTTTTTCAAAATACACACGCATGATGATGATCAGTTCATTGCTCAGGCGCTCCTGCTCGACCTTGAGCCTGGCCGCATAGTCCATCGCAGCTGCGACATCGTGAATTGAACAGGGGCCAACGACGACGACCAACCGATCATCCGCGCCGTGCAGCACGCGATGCACGGCCTGGCGTGCCTGATAGGTTGTTTCAGCGGTTGTCTCGTTGCCCTGAAATTCACGCAGAACATGCGTGGGAGGCGAGAGCTCCTTGATCTCGCGGATGCGAACGTCATCAGTAATATGGGTCATGGCTTAAAAACAGAAAAATAAAAACGCAATTCTACCGGGATAGCGGGCAATACTTCTAGCGATCCATCCGTCAACCCCCAGCAAAGGGCTGTCCCAAACTTTGCATTCTGTATAACCCGATACTATCCGGACTTGCCGTCCAACCGTGGGCGCGTGAGCACCGGCCAATAGCGTAACGCATACAAACCAAACGCTCCAGCCCACAACAGCGCCGATAACTGAACGCTCGCTCTGTAGAGATCAGGCGACACAATGCCGCCAAAAACGCGCACCACGGCGGCGAGTTGAATCAGTAAAAATATCACTATTTCGGCACTGCCTGCAATCAAAGGACGTCCCGTATGGCCGCGCGCAGTGCGCGTCATCATGCCCAAGGTTAAGCTGCCAATCGCACCGACAGTCAATGCATGGGTTGCATAGGATCCGATCGGGAGTTCTAGCCCGTTTAAACCACGCATTACCAGATACACCACAATCCAAAGATAGGCGGCGTGAAGTATCCACACCAGAGGCGTAGCCAGCGTGCGCCACGGCTTCCACAACCACAGACGCACCCCATGCGCCAGCGCGCCAAGCAGCGCAATCAGGGCGATGACCAGATGAGGCAATTGCAGCAAATCTGCCAAGAATAGGCACACCACCGTGCCGAGCGCAAATTTCTCCACTACCGGGTGGCGTGTTGCCCCGGTACCTGGTACACCGTTATTGGTAAACATCGGAATCACGCGGCCGCCCACCACCACCATGATGAACAGCACCACATCCAGCGCAAGTTGCAAACCCAAACGCGGCGGCCATTCGAGGTATCCCTGCAGCGCCAGATGCACAGCCAGAACAAGCACGCCCATCAACACCAGCAGCCCTACAAAAAAATAATTGCGGACATTCCTCGCTCGAAACAACGGGATGCCGATCGCCCATGCGACGGCTACAGGAAAAGCGGCATTGACCAAGGCCGCAGTCATGACAAAAGGCGTCAGCACTAACACCCTGCCGCTAATCCATAAGGCCGCCAAGGCCATCAATGGCACGCCGCTGGCGGTCGGCTGGCTGGTCCAGGCATGCACGGCAGTCAACAGAAAACCCGCGATGACCGCCATCGTGTATCCGAACAGCATCTCATGACCATGCCATACCGCCCCCTGCAGGTACGCGGCAGGAAGGTAGCCTGAAAACTGCGCGGCCCAAAGCAGCACGCTCAAGGCGCTGAACAAGCTCGCCAGCAGGTAAAACGGACGAAAACCCAATTGCCACAATGCGAAATGGCTTACATTTTTTTGCGCTGAAGATTGCACAGGCTGAGTCATGACGAACTCCTGAGTGAAAAAAAAGACGTGACGATGTTTTGCGGCAAAACAATCTTGCTAAAAGATCCGCATCATAGACTCACAGAGCAACAATAGTCCGAAGCAAAATACCGTAGGCAGTAGAATCATGCCCTTGTTTCATTCAGGAGCACCTTTTTGCCTACTCACGATTTCCCGTTGCAAGGAGAATTCATCGAGCTCAATGTCTTGCTCAAACTCATCGCGTTAGCCTCATCAGGCGGCGCGGCCAAAGCCATGATTAGCGAGGGGCATGTGCGCGTGGGGAAAGACAACGAAACGATGCGGGTTGAAAACCGCATCCGCCGCAAACTGCGCGTGGGCGATGTCGTGCAACTGGGCGACCAGACCATCCGCATCCTCGCATCACAGGAATAAATAACCCATGAGCATTCAATGGTTCCCCGGCCACATGACCTCTGCCCGCCGCAAGGCGGCAGAAACACTGGCCATAACCGATGTCGTGATTGAAGTGTGCGATGCACGGCTGCCCGAGGCCAGCAGTAACCCGATGATCCGCGAATTACGCCTGCAACGCCAGCGTCCTTGCCTCAAGCTGCTCAACAAAGCGGATCTGGCCGACCCCATCGCCACCGCCGCCTGGCTGGATTATTACAACGCCCAGCCCGGTGTCAAGGCGTTCGCCATTGCCTGCAAAAAGCCAGGCGACGCTGCACGCGTGCCCGCCCTGTGCCGCACATTGGCACCGCATCGCAACAGCGGCATCAAACCGCTGCGCATGCTGATCATGGGCATCCCGAATGTGGGCAAATCCACTCTGATGAATGCCTTGCTCAAACGCCGCGTAGCAGCCGTGGGTGATGAACCTGCCGTGACCAAATCACAAATGAGCCAAGACCTCGGCGGACACACCACCATCACTGACACGCCCGGGCTGATGTGGCCGAAAATCACGCACGATAGCGATGGATTCATGCTTGCTGCCTGCCATGCCATCGGCCGCAACGCCGTGATCGATTCGGATGTCGCCACGTTTCTTGCCGACTTTTTGCTCAAGAATTATCCGCCATTGATTGCCACGCGTTATGGCTTTAATACAGGCAGCATGGATGGCGTTGGCGTTCTCGAAGCGGTGGCAATCAAGCGCGGTTGCGTACAGCAAAGGCGCGGCAAAGAACTCGACCTGGAAAAAGCAGCAATGATTTTTCTCACCGATTTTCGTGCCGGCAAGCTAGGCCGCATTACGCTGGAAACTCCAGCCAGCCGCGCTGCCATGCTTGCGCATGCAACTTCACCATCAGACAATCTTGAATAGACGGGCCAGGGTGTCGAAAAAGATGCAATACAGCGCGATCGGCAGCGGCAAGCCCAGTAAAGTACCAAGCATATAGTGACGCAAGCGGATGCCCGACAACGCCAGAGCATAATTGAGCGCAGGAATCGTTTGAAAAAAAATCCGCAACAGGATCACGCTTGCGATCGGCCGCGCATCCAGCTGACGAAAAATGCGCATGGCCGTTTTATTTTTCATCTCCCGCAAAGCATCCCCGCCCAACAAGCGAATGCATAAAAAAGTTACCCCACACGAAATAACTGCCGCAATATAAGTCACCACCCCACCCCAGAAGGCACCTAACGCAAGCACGGCTGAGGCGAGAAAAATCCAGCCGGGAATTTGCACCAGATTTCCCAGCGAAAACACGGCGACAAAAATAAACAGACCGCCTGCTTCATGCGCCAAAATAGTTTGCCGCAGATAAGCCAGCGTCAAATGATCACGCAGGCCGGAAACCTCGAAAACAACGAACAGTATTCCCAGAAATAATAAAACGCCCAGTAAGCGCTGATAACGGCTCAAGCTGATGACCCGGCCCAGACAGTAAGAAACTCACGCCAGTGGGGCGCATCAAGCGCAGCGAGGCTCGACTTTACCAGTGCAATTTCATTCTCATGTTCAGCTGCGGTGAGCAGGCCGCGCATGAGCTGAAAGCGCAGAAAAACCAGCCAGGTATTCACCACATCCGTTTCACAATAATCACGAATTTCGTCTATCCGCCCCTCACACCAGGCACCCCATACAGCAGAGCCATCCATGCCCAGTTTGCCCGGCAGGCCCATCAATCTCGCCAGTTGATCCAGCGGCGCACTGGCGCGCCCTTGATACATCGCGAGCAGATCCATCAAATCCAGATGGCGAGAGTGATAGCGACTGATGTAATTATTCCACTTGAAGTCTTTCGAATCACGATAATCCCCTTCGCCCATATCCCAGTAGCGCGGCGCGGTGACACTATGCATCAGGCCGCGATAATGCAGCACAGGCAGATCAAACCCGCCGCCATTCCACGACACCAATTGCGGCGTGAATTTTTCTACGCCATCGAAAAACCGCTGGATGATTTCGCCTTCATTCGACTTCGGCTCGGCCAGTGACCATACGTGAAAGCCTTCGTCGCTACGCAAGGCACAGGAAATAACCACGATACGCTGCAGATGCAGCGGCAGAAAATCACTGCCATTTTTTGCTCGCTGACGCTGCATGGCAAATTCGGCCACCTCGCTATCCGCAAGCGTGGCAGGCAATTCATGCAAGAGACGCAGCCCGGCAACGTCGGGAATGGTTTCGATGTCAAAAACGAGCGTGGGAATCATTACGCATATCCTGTAACGAGATTTGGGAAAATCGGCGCTGGTGATACGGCGCATAATGATGGGAAAAAGAAATTATAACGGAGTGCCCATTCCATTATGCTGTCACGCAGCGCAGAAGTGCCAACGCCATATAATTTTATAAAATACATAGCATTGCCTGAGGACAGGAAATCAACATATTCCTTGCATGACAAAAAACTAGAACGATGATAGAGTAATCCAAAGATCGCCTAGAATCAGTCAGACAGGAATTTTTAGCGGCAGGCACACCCTCTAAAGGACTTGGTACCAATGAGCGAGATGTGGGATAAAACCGTTCGGCAACAAGCTTCCAAAGTCAATCAGCTCTTCTATGAGCATATTCCGGCAATGGGCCTGCGTAATTACTGGCACCCAGCCTGTCTTGCCCGTGATATTACTGAAAAGCCCAAGGCTATAACCCTGATGGGCACCCCGGTCATGTTGTTGCGCCGGAATAATAAAATCTACGCCATCGTTGATGAGTGCCCTCACCGCGGCACCCGGCTGTCAAGAGGAAGCCATGAATTTCCGGGCACCAATACCATCACCTGCCGTTACCACGGGTGGACTTTCGATGTGACTGATGGGGCACTGAAAGCAGCGATTACCGACGGGCCGGATAGCCCTATCCTGCAAAAGAATATCCGCGTCAAAACATTCCCGCTTGAAGAACGGCATGGCATCGCCTGGATTTGGCTGGCCGACGAGAAACCCGTGCCCGTAGAAGAAGACATTCCCCAGGGCATGCGTAATGCAACCCAGATCAACATGGTACAGCGCACGACTTACGGCAACTGGCGCTGGCATGTCGAAAACCCGGGGCTCGGTCACGCCACCATGTTGCACCGTGACTCCATGTATATGCGCTTTGTTGACATGTTTGGTTTCGGCAAAGATTTCAGCGCGCCGCTCATGGAGGAAGGGTCCGATGGCGAATGGCTGCAGGAACGGATCAACGATTACGGCCGCAGCGGTGAGTTTCCGGGTCTCGGCCAATGGCCCGTGCACCGTTTTGGCGAAGTCATTCCGCTGGCTGAAATGCCGCCCGTTCAGGGGGTCAGCACGATAGTGTCCGTCCGCTTGCCGGGGATCATTCGCGTCACCAATTTCCCTATCCGGGCAGCCATGTATTACGAATGGTTTGTGCAAATCGATGCCGACCACTACATTTATTTTCAAGTCTGTTGCAGCTATGCGCAGACCTTCTGGCAAAAAATATCGCATAACCTGCGGTTTTTCTTCTGGGGACGTTTTATCGGCATGATCCGCTTTAACAAACAGGATCTGGCCATGACAGAAGATTCTCACGACTATGCCAAACGCAAGCAGTTCAACGATCCGGCACCGTTATATCGTCCGGATCAGTTCCAGTTGGCATGGCGTCGATATTTGCTGAAACGCTGCCGTGGCCTGAACCTGTCGGAAATGCAAGATGTTGTGCTGGAGACCAGATAGAGGTAGGGGCAACGTTAGCGGTGTTTGACGCAGAGCTGATAACGCGCGGCAAATTGCGCGCATTCGTTATATGCAGGCAAGTCGAAACCAAATAATAAACAGGAGGAAAGATGGCCGAAATACTGGGTTTGACAGTTTCCGATTTCCCTTTTCTGCGCATGAAGCCGGACAACATGCCATGGGTATTGCATGGCAATCTGGCCTGGGGCTGGCGCGACAAACCTCACCTGCGCGATTCGGCCAACTGGCCACAGCCGATGCGCGACGAATGGGGCAGCGATCAGGACCAGGGACGTACCGCAGGCGCACGCGCCCAGCAATCGCAGATTCAGCAATTCCGCAAATTGCGTACAGCATTGGATGAATTCAAACCGGATGTCATGCTGTTTCTCTACCGGGATTCAGCGGAAACATTCAGTGGCGAAGAGCGCCCCCAGTTCTGGATTCACAGCCACGAGGCAGTAAAAGTAACACCTTATAACTTGTGGACTTTTTTCAGAGGCAACTACTTTGAAGAAGACCCGGACCGGGTTGATTTATTTCGTGGTCATCCCGATGCGGCGCTGCATCTGGCCGATCGGCTGCAAAAAGCGGGCATCGTGCCACGGGTCGTGCCTGCACCGATCCACCCCAATGGCCTCGGCCATAACGCCATCGCCACGGCAGTTCATCTGGACTGGGACAAACAGAAATACGCAACCCCGATCATCCCGCTGGGGATAGACCCGTTCCGTCTGGGCCGTACGCGTAACGAAGAAGGCCTTTCCCCCTGGGACAAGAAACGCAGTGATACACCATTAACCCCGCGCCAGGCGTTTGACCTGGGGCGGGAGATCGCTCGCGCGTACCGCGATAGCCCTTGGCGGGTAGCTATTGTGGCCGGAGTTGACTGGTCCCACGCCAATGATTCGGGCGTGGAACTGGAGCGTATTCACCCCGACGTTGAAGCGGACCAACGCCGTTTCGCCCAATGGCAGGCCGGTGATTTTACCCATTGGGGCGATAACTGGAGTTTCGATGAAATGGAAACCCACGCGCAGTGGGAACTGCTGGTGACCATCGTCCTGGCAGGTGCCATGAGCGAATTGCACAGCAAGATTCAACACGCCCACTTTCAACCCAACTGGGTATGCAATGACAATTTTGTCACCACCATTTTCAAGCCAAGTTAAGGAGACAGTCCATGGATAGACTGAAGAATCGCGTGGCATTGGTCTTTGGCGGCAGCCCGCATATCGCCGGAACCTGCGCCCACGGCTTCGCCAAAGAAGGCGCCAGAATTGCCATCTGCGACTACAAGCAAGAAGTAGCCGATGCAGCTGTCGCTTATCTGAAAGCGAAGGGGCATGATGCCTTCGCTATCACTGGCGACCCCACGGAAGAAGACCAGGCGCGTGAAATCGTCGCCAAGGCCGTCGCGCATTACGGCACCGTGGACATCATGTTCAACCAGGTCGGCAACCAGTACCGGCACTCGGTGATGGACTTTAACCTTTACGACTGGAACAAACAGATCAAGGGTTACCTGACCGGCGGCATGCTGACCACAAAGTACACGGCAAGGGCGATGGTTGAAAAAGGTGTCAAGGGCTCCATCATTCACATCATTTCCGATGCCGGACATCAGGGTGAGCCAGGCAATTCCGGCTACAGCGCGGCCAAGGCCGGTCTCTTGAACTACTGCCGCGCGGCCGCGATGGAACTGGCCGAATTCGGCATACGGGTCAACACCATCAGTCCGACCTTCATGGACCATTTGTTCTGGCAATACCCGGCCAAGATGCTCAATCCGCGCATCCTCGGCCCGCACAACATGTCGGCCAATGATTTCCTGCAGGGCATTCCCCTGAGGCGCTTCTGCAACGCCAGGGACATCGCCAATGCCGCGGTATTTCTTGCGTCTGACGAATCCGCCTACATCACCGCCGTGGATATTCCGCTGGACGGTGGCGCACGCGGGAAATACTGGCCCTGGCAACCGGGCAAGCACAGTCATATCAGTGTTGAGCAGATACTGGAAACCCTGCAACCCCACCGCTTTGGTGATCCAGTGGATGACATAAAAATAAATTATTAACCGCCGAAAGAAAAATACCCTATGAATAAGCAAACCTTTGTTTCCCGCTTTGTCCGGGTCGGCGCTTACAAAACCCACTACATCGAGTGGGGCGACGGCATGCCGGTAGTCATGGTGCATGGCGGCGGGCCAGGGGCGGCAGGTGAATTCGGCTGGGGCAACAATATCGACGCCATTGGCCAGCACGGACGTGCCATCGCTGTCGATCAAATCGGCTTTGGCCTCAGCGACAAACCCATGGATCGCGAGTTTTCCCATGTGTTCTTCGCCGAACATCTGGCGCAATTCATCGACACCCTGTGCCTGGACGAGGTGTATCTGGCCGGCAATTCCATGGGCGCGTATGTCGCCGCCCGCTATGCGCTCGACCACCCCGGCCGGGTAAAAAAACTCTTGCTGGTGAGCAGCGGTACCATAGCGGCGGGCATGGGTATCGAGATGGGTACGACGCCCGGCATGAAAAAACTGATGGCCTATGATGGCACCCAGCAAGGGCTACTGAATTTCCTGTCCGGTATTCAGCATCACCCGGAATACATCAGCCCGGAGAAGCTCGCCAAGCGCTTTGAATACGCGCAACTCCCCGGCGTCAGCGAAGTGCAGGCCTCATTCCTCAATTTCTTCCGCCACAAACGTCTCACTGATCCCCAGGTGGCGCAGTGGTTTGACATCAGCCAGCGCTTGCCGAGGCTGGATATTCCCATGCATTTCATCTGGGGCAGACACGATGTTTTTGCCACGCCGGAGATGGCCGATGACCTCGTCCTCCGGCTTCCCAATGCCAGCTTTGAATGGTTTGAAGACGCCGGCCATGTAGTACAGAACGATGAGCCGGAACACTTTAACCGTGTTGCCCTGAAATTCTTTTTCGGCATCGGCTAAGCACAGCACATGGCAAAGATTGTTTCAGCCTTCGCTGTCAGCCACGCGGCGGTCATGGTGCGCACCTGGGACAAGGCCCCACAGGAAACCCGCGATACGGTAGGCGCGGGTTTCAAGGAAATATCGCGCCGCCTGCACGCCTCCCGGCCCGATGTCGTGGTGCTGGTGGGTAGCGATCACTACCAAAGCTTTTTCATCGACAATATGCCGGCCTTCTGTCTCGCCCTCGGCAACCACAGCCGTGGCTGGGGTGATGGTGGTCTCCCGGTCTACCAGGTAAACATCGCCAACCAACCGGCAAACGCCTTACTGGAGGGCCTGCTGGAAAAAGGTTTTGATGTCGCCTATTCCGTTGATATGCCGCTGGATCATGCCTTTATAACGGCGGTTCACCTGCTGATGCCGGAGTGCGGCATACCGCTTGTGCCGCTCTTCCAGAATTGCGTGGCGCCACCGCTACCGACCCTCAAGCGGTGCCTGCAACTCGGCAGCGCGGTACGCGAGATACTCGATACGCTGGATGATGATCTGCGCGTCGCCTTGATCGGCACCGGAGGCCTTTCTCACGCAGTCCCCCTGGTCGATTGGCGCACCCTTGGCGACAGCGAAACAGACAAGACCTGGCTGCGCTATATGTCACGCGGACGCTATCAATCCACCCCTGAACTCCAGGCCAGAGTTGAAGAAGAAGTATTACGCTGGGGCAGGACGGGCGCAGGCCACATCGATGAGGAATTCGACCGTGAAATCCTGGCGCATCTTGAACGCGGCCATTATGCCGAACTGGCCAACTACAGTTACGCAGATATCAAAATACGGGCCGGCAACGGCGGCCAGGAAATCCGCAACTGGGCCACCGTAGCCGGCGCATTACCAGGCACCACCGCAGAAACCATCTTCTATGAACCGACACCGGCATGGCTCACCGGCGTCGCCGGCATCGCGTTCAAGGTCAAGGCTGCCTGACGCTACCAGTGACGCTACTGAGCCTCTTCAATCCGCCGGGTTTGCGACGCTACCCCTTCGTAAAACTGGCGATGGGCCTCGAGCAGCAACGGCAACGAGCGCATGATTTCTGCTTCAATAGCCGGTGTCAGATGATCCTGCATGGGCCGCCAGACTTTCTTTCCCGCATGCTCCATGTCTGCGGTCAGGTGGTAATCAAAAAAGAATACCTGCTCGTCAGTAAGCCCTAGCGCCTGTTTCCATTTTTCGGGGCGGAAATTATGATCCGGCAATTGCACCAGCACAAACTCGTCGATGGATGAACCCAGCCAACCCACGGTCCAGTGCCAATCGCGGGCCAGGTTTTCCATAATCGAAAACGAGACTGCCGTACCTATCTCCGGCTGAACATTGTCCATCTGCGCATCGGTCAGGCCAACATTACGCCCCATCTGCCAGAGAATATGGGTGTGTGCGGCCTTGATCGCCGCGTCATAGACTAACTCTTCGTGCATCTGGCCGATCGTCTTGCGCACGATCTTCAAGTCCGGACAACGGCTCATCCAGGCCGGCCGCATGACAGCGCTGAAAAACCGGTTGCGCAGGATATGCTGGAGAATATAGGCTTGTCCGCTGGCTTTGGTTAATGAACCACTCACCCAGGGCCAGGTTTTGGCGGCATCCAGTGCCGCTGCCGCTATGGTGTCGACAACGCTGATCGCTTCATCTTTTTTCGTCATTACTTTCTCCACTCATGCACTGCTTTTCGACGTTAAGGAATCATTCACGTACATCATGAATACTGCTTTAATATCATAGCTCAAGCATATGCAAAAATGATAAATATGCCAAGCTGATAACATACGGACATGAATAAAATACTACCACACGCCCAGCCTGGATGGGTTTATCTGGTCGGCGCCGGGCCCGGCGATCCGGACCTGCTCACCTGCAAAGCCGCGCGTCTGATCGCTGAAGCCGATGTCATTGTCTATGACAACCTGGTAGCTCCGGCCATCCTTGACCTCGCACGTATAGATGCGGAGCGCATCTATGCCGGCAAGCAGCGCGGCGAGCATGCCTTGGCACAGGAGGAAATCAATCACCTTTTAGTGCGCCTGGCGCAAGCCGGAAAACGCGTCGTGCGCCTGAAAGGCGGCGACCCGTATATTTTTGGACGTGGCGGCGAAGAAGTTGAAACCTTGGCCAGCGATGGGATTGCCTTTGAAGTCGTACCCGGTGTCACCGCAGCAGCCGGTGTTGCCGCCTATGCGGGTATTCCGCTCACGCACCGCGAGCATGCCCAGGCCTGCGTTTTTGTCACCGGGCATCTCAAAGACAACAGCATGGATCTGGACTGGCCGAGCCTGGCGCGCCGCCGCCAGACCGTAGTCATCTATATGGGGCTACTGGGCCTGCCCGTGCTATGCGAAAAGTTGATTGAGCACGGCCTGCCATCCGACTGGCCCGCCGCCATCGTGCAGCACGGCACGCAACCCAGCCAGCGCACCGTGACTGGTACTTTGGCAACTTTGCCTGCGCTCGCCACAGCAGCGCAACTGCGCGCACCGACACTGATCATTGTGGGCACTGTGGTTACCCTTCATCGCAAGTTGCAGTGGTTTGCCGAACAACATGCCTGAAGAAGTCGAGCTCAAGCTCAGCCTGGCAAAAAAAGAGCAGCGGCGTTTTTTGCGCCACCCGTTGCTTAAAAAAGCCGTGCACCGCCAGACGCAAATACTGGACAACGTTTACTACGACACACCGGATTTGGCCCTGCGCCGCCACGGCATTGCCCTGCGCCTGCGCCGCCAGGGCCGCCGCTGGCTGCAAACCGTGAAACTGGCAGGCACAGCCGCAGCAGGGCTGGCCAGTCGTCCGGAGTGGGAAGTCCCCTACAACGGCCGGTTTGATTTTTCTGCGATCACCACAAAAAAAGTGCGTGCATGGCTGCAACGTCCCCACCTGCTGGCACAGCTGACTCCCATTTTCGAGACCCGCTTTCAGCGCCAAACCTGGCGTTTTGCCGCCGCTCCCGGTGCCGTGCTGCTCACGCTTGATCGTGGCTGGATTACCGCTGGAGAAGAGCGCACGGCTATTTCAGAAATCGAGCTGGAACTCGATCACGCCCCGCTGAATGCGCTCTTCGATCTGGCCCTGCCGTTGACAGAAAGCCTGGTGCTCACGCCCGCTGTGCGCTCCAAGGCCGAGCGTGGATACCGACTGCACAGCCGCACCTCGATGCAGCCAGTTAAAGCGGCCAAAATATCAATCCTGCCCTCTGTGTCGCCATTAGCGGCTTTTGGCACTATCGCTCTGACCTGCCTTGAGCACTTACAGCAAAACCATCAAGGTGCATTGCATACAGAAGACCCTGAATACATCCATCAAATGCGCGTAGCCATGCGCCGCTTGCGCGCTGCGCTGCGGATTTTTTCGCCCCTGT
>DATCQI010000072.1:0-5331 GCA_036569545.1 Rugosibacter sp.
ATGTATTGATATTTGCGCTGATGTTCGCGAATCACCAAAGGGACCTCTTCTTCGCGGCGCAATACAAAGCCTTCTTGCGTGAAAAGTTCGCGCAGGGCATCGGCTGTTTTTATTGCGCGCCCCGCTTTTTCAAAGCCGCCAGGCCATGCCCCGTGGGGTGTAAATTGTTCCAGCCAGCTATAAGGTGAAAACAGTGCCACCAGGCCACCCACTTTAACCAGACCGCGTGGCCCGCCCAGCCGCCCCAGCAACGATTTCGGGCTAGGTAAGCGGCATAGAAGATTGGCCATGAGCACCGCATCAAAATCCACATAGTCGGCGGCCAGTGAACAAGCATCCGCCTGGCGGAAGACCACGCGGTTGCGGTCAATGGCCGGTGCAACGTGTGCGGTAAGGTGTGTGCCAAGCTCGCCTTCGTCCTTGCGGAAATAATCAAAGTGACCATCGCGCCGCAAGGCTTCAGCGGTATCGATGAAAGCGCGCGAAAGATCAACTCCGGTTACTTTGCGATAACCACGTGCCAGCTCGAAACTTGCGCGGCCGACAGCGCAACCAATTTCCAGCGCATGCTGAGTGCCTGCACCAAATTTTGTTGCCCCCTCAAGCAACCATTGGGCACAACGCAAAGGAAATTCTGTCGCTGCCTGCGGGCCAAAAGCATGCGGCATTTGGTCGGCTGGGCTGCCAAAGTGCAGCAGCATATAGTCATTCACCATCTGCCGGTCTTCATATACCTGATGCGCTGAATCGTCGCTATCCAAGTGAATGACTCCGCCATCATGGGCCGCTTCGACCAGGCGAAATCCCGCGTGCTGAAAAAAGTGCGGGCGAAAGTGAAAGCGTGCCCAGGGGCCGGTCATTTCTCCAGTGGACACCCACGAACCCCCAAGCATCATTTGATGCTGACCGTCGTAACACGGGCTGCTGAAGTCATCGTAAAACGGATGCACTTCACTGCCCGGCAAGGGATTCAGATCATCTGCCAGCCATTGCCAGACATTGCCAAACACATCATGAAAACCGGCGCTGGTGATACGCCCCGCATCTACTGGCATGGATGAGCCGTAGGCAAGATTCAAGTTGATTCCCTGCTTGCGAAATGCCACGCCATCGCACTGCAATGCCATGTCGTCAGCTACACGGTGCACGGAATCACGCAGCGCATGGTGCTCGTTTTCGCTCGGCAGACGATAGAGGGTACCGTCTTGTTCTGACTTCCACTGACAGTAAGCGTAAGCCTCATGAGCGTTAACTTCTGCAGGCCAGTTCCATTGCATGTCGATCACCTCAAACAAGGTGCGCAATTTGTAACGATGCAACCCGGCGGGGCCCTCCGGCACCCAAAAAGTAGGCCATTTTATATTGCGATAACTGCGCCATGCCCAGCCGTCAGGTGACCAGAAGCGCTCTTCCCGATACCCGCCTGCGGCAACAAATTCGTGAAATGCACCGTTGCTTGTCAGCTGGGTGCTGGCGCGAAAAGCCTCCACGCGTACGCTACGCGAGCCATATTCGTTGTCCCAGCCATAAGAAGGCCAGTCAGCAGGCTTGCCCAAATTGATGCGCATTGCAGCGACATCGCGCAAGGTCAGCACAGGGTAATCCGTACCAGGACGGGGGCGGAGTGCGGTAGAAGCGTCATGTGGCGCGACGGGATACAGCGCAGGCCAGGCGGCGTGGCGTTGAACATAGTCAAGCGGCAGTTCATGAATCAATACAGCAGAAGTTTCCAGGTGAATGCGCTCGTGCTCAAAGCCCATGAATAGCGCCCATAGAGGGTCATTCAAGGTAATCGGTGCATGACCTTCGGCCAGTCCCGGGTGTGTGGCGATCACCTGGCTAACCATTGCATAGACAGCAGCGCGGTAAGCGTGTACTTCATCCACGCCGGGCCACAGCATTTCGTTTTTCGACATGTCGTCCCAGCGCATTTCGTCAACGCCGACTTCGAACAATTTTTCGAAATATGGATTCAGTGGCGCAGGAATCAGGCCGGCGACGAGCAGCTTGTTGACGTACAACACCGGGGGGTGACAGAAATAAAACACCATCGGATGTCGCAACCCATGATACGGCGGGCGAAAAAATGCTTCCTCGCCTTTGAGTCCAGCGAATAGCGTTTCGGTCAGTGTCCAGCCGCTATCAAAATAATCTTGCACGTCGCGCCGTGTGCAAGTGGCTAAATTCGGTAGCGGCAAGGCCGTGAGTGTGCCATCGGACGTCAAGCCGGGGCATGCCTCAGGGGATTTTCCAGTCCACCAGGCTGCATCGCGGGGTGCTGCCAGTGCGGGTTGGTTGCCGCGCAAATTGGCGCGCCAAGGTTCGTTCTCGCACATGGCAATGGTTGAAGGTGAGTTCATGGTGAAAGCCTCCATACTTTATATATTTTGGGATTGCACAACCAGGGTCTCTAAAAAAACGTGAAGCACCATCGTCGTGGTAAAGAAATCCACGGGTAACAACAATTGGGTTGCCTCAAATGTAACGCATTTTTCATGTGCTGAGGTATTCCGCAGTGGTTTACGTGCGGAGTGAAGACCCAGATAAAAAGTCGGCGCTGATGAAGCAACTGCGCTACAAGGCGGTCAAGCAAGAAACGCTTTCCTCGCCGTAGCGGATGGTGATACGCCACAAAGCGTCTTCTCTTGAAAGTTCCTTGCCGCAGCACATCAAGCCGATCACTTGCCCGAGTGACGCGGCAACGATTCGCAACATGTTTGTTTTCTTTGGCTGGCCTTGGATTGTGGTTTTTAGTATGGTTCAAAATCGATCTTTGCTTGGTGCAGCTGCGTAATGATTAACTGCTTCCATGAGCCATCCGGTGACCAGACTTGTGCTACCGCTTCAAAAGCCTCTTCCGGGTTTTCATGATGGACGATCACCCGATATAGAAATGTCATGCTCGAAGCACGCTGGTTGGCTTGACAGTGAACCAGCACCTTGCGATTGCGGAACTTGTTCATCGCTGCAACGAATGCGCGAAAATCTGCTGCGGTAGGTTTGCCGGACTTGATGGGGATATTGATGAACTCCAGGTTTTGTCTGCGCACAATATCCGCTTCATCGGGGACGGCTGTTGGCGCAGTCGGTGACGCGAGATAGATGACCGCGCCGAAGCCTTGTGTCGCCAGACGGGAAAGTGCAGCGGCCGTCGGTTGCCCGGAAGTCACGAGCCTTGGCGAGATGGAAATCACATTCGGTGCCTGAAGGGACATGTCGATCCCAGGTGCCCCACTTGCAAACGCAGCAGAGGCAATAAATATGACCAGTAGAAAAGCCTGGCGGCGACAGTGCGCCCCCTGTGAGTGGAATGTCAGGAGGATTGGGTTCATGTATTAATCACAACAGGCGCCATCTGTTTTGCCATGCATCTGTACCGGCGGGCAGGGGACAGAGCCATATGAGCAGAATACGCAGCAATCCCCCGGCTGCGGACGTAGCAGCGTATGGCAGTTTGTGCACTCATAAAACCAGAGGCAGGCATCTGTAGGCATGGTTTCCTCTTTCGTGTGCCTGCATTGTGGGCATGTGATCACTGATTCAAGCAAGGTTTTTTCGGTCAAAGGAAAAACTCCTGGCAATGGTTTAGAAACACGCTTCTCACCCGCGGTGCCAAAAATCAAGCACTAAGGAGTCGCCACTAGATTGGGCAACCCCTACGCCGGGCCTAAAAACCGCAGAATACGCTCATTGATCTGCACTGGTTTTTCTACTTGCAGGAAGTGGCCTGCGCCATCAATCCGTTCCGCTGCCGAGCCCGCACCGAGAAAATCCAGTACATTTTTTGTAGTCGCTGCATCAAGGCCGACACAGCCATCTTGCGTGCCGTGCAGGTAAAGCGCGGGCTGGGGAATCGGGCGGCCCCAGACGGCGATTTGCTCTTCCATTCCTGCGGGTGAGCCAAAGCGTGCAGGATCAAACAGCGATCGATAGTAGCCCATGGCAGCTTGCAAGCTGGCCGGATGACGCAGGCAATCCTTGACGTGCAGGAGATCTTCCTTTGCATCATAACCGGGTGGCCAGTCAGCCCACAGGCCATCAATGAATGCGAGATCATTCCCCGGGACGATGGCATCGGCGATTTGCATCTGAAAAAACCAGACGTAGAACGAACGCTTGATTTGTTCGTAACTAAACGCAATTTGGCCGAAAACCGAGAAAGGCGGCACGCTCATGAGCACGCACCGGCGCCAGCGCTGCGGGGCTTGCGCGGCGGCACCCAGAGCTGCCACAGAACCCCAATCGTGGCCGATGAGCACGGCTTTTTCATCACCGTCCAAGGCTTCGTGCAAAGCGGTCACATCGGCGGCAAGTGTTCTGGTTCGATAGTCGCCATCCGCCGGAATCTCTGTCGGCGCGTACCCCCGCATGAATGGCGCCACGGCTCGGTAGCCCGCTTTGGCAAGCTCGGGCAGGAGATAGCGGTAAGTCCAGGGAGAATCCGGAAACCCGTGAAGGCAGAGTGCCAGCGGCCCTGCACCCATTTCCAGATAATGAAACTGAATCCCGTTGGCTTGAACTGTACCTGCCTTGAACGGCTGCATTGTCTTTTCCTCGGGTGGCTACGTTTCACAAAATGTTGATCCTGTGACGCTATAGAAAAGCTCTATTCATTCTCGCACTATGCTGTGCATGGTAGAGAACAGCCAAGAACTTGATTCCGCGATTACGGCCTACTTTGAAACAGGGTGCACTGCGCTGGTGATCTTGCCAATCATCTCGTCGACTGTCAGCACCTGAGCGAACAGGTAGCCGAGAGTGGCACACGTTGTTTTTTGCAGCTCCGCCGCGGATGCATTCCCCATAGCGCTTGTTGCGGTGCCGTCACTCAGGAAAAAAACGCGAAAGTCGCGGACGGAAGCCTCACGCGCTGTCATCTCGCAACAGACATTTGTCGCGATGCCGCTGATGATGATGGTATTGATACCACGCGAGCGTAGGATCAGCTCGAGGTCGGTGCTATGGAATGCGCCGAACCGAGGCTTGTCGAGCAGGATGTCGCGAGCATCCACGACGAGCCCCTTGTGGAGCGCTGCCGACTCCGACCCCTTGGTGACGATACCCTCCTTGAGCACAGGCAGGATTTCGCCCAAGACGCCGATATTCGAACCGTCAGGCCGGATCACATGGCTGGTATGGATGACGGGGATACCGGCTTCGCGGCATGTTGCGGTTAGGCGGTTGATGCGGTCCATGACCGCCAGCCCGTCCGGGGCCGAAATAGGATAACCCTGTACAAAGCAGTTTTGCATGTCTACATTGACCATTGCGGTGCGTTCTGGAAGTACTGTGAAATCGACCATGATCCCTCTCCTTGTCCGTGACAAAATT
>DATCQI010000073.1:0-3051 GCA_036569545.1 Rugosibacter sp.
ATTGTCTGAAAATAAGGCTGGTCAGGAATTGGGTCGAGCTTGAAGCCAAAGAGCTCGGGGTTTGCCACAATATTTTTAATGGCTTGCAGCTTGGGCACGTAATACCGTGTTTCGTTCGGCATGCTCAAGTGGGCATAATCCCCGGGTAAGCCCTTGGCTAGATTTTTAACGATGGCCCGCCCTACGGCCCCTTCGCCCCAATTATAGGAGGCCAGCGCCAACTGCCAGTCGCCGTGCATTTCGTAAATGTATTTCAGGTAATCGAGTGCCGCATTGGTAGAGGCAATAATATCGCGGCGCTCATCGAACAAGGCATTTTGCTTGAGGTTGTAATTTCTGCCAGTCGAGGGGATGAACTGCCAGAGGCCAAGTGCATTAGCCGAAGAGCGGGCTTGCGGGTTATAGGCACTTTCAACGAAAGGCAGCAATGCGAGCTCGGTCGGCATGCCGCGTTTTTCAAGTTCGGTCACGATGTGGTACAGGTAGCGGTGGCCGCGATTGAGCACGCTGCGCAAAAAATCCGGATGATTCAAATACCAGGCCTGACGATCCGCCACCAGGGCATTATCCAGGTCAGGCATGGTGAACCCGTTGCGCATACGCTGCCATAAGTCGTCTGGCGCAACAGTAAGGTCGATGAAAGGAATGCGTGGTGAATCATCATGGATCCCCTGCGTCATCTGCTGGAATGAAGAAGTTTGTGGACTATCAGTGGGTGGGGCGGCAATATCCGGCTTTGAGATCGGTTGTGAGATGGGTGCTGTCTGACAGCCGGCGAGTAGCAGCAAAAACAGGAGAGAAGTAAATAATGATCGCATCAGGTCAAATAAAAAAATCCGGGAAATTGGTGTCTGGTGAATAGTTGCTAGGTGAGGATTGCCTAACGAGCTTTTTTAAAAATGGTTCTTCCACTCGCGAATGGCGGTAAAGGTTTCCACTGCACCACCTGGCGAGTGTCCGAGTCGCGCAGCGGCAGCTGCACGCACGGCAGGTGCATTTGAGCGCAAAAAGGGATTGGTTTCCAGTTCCACATCTATGCGCGTTGGCACCGTAAAACCGCCCGCCGCGCGGATAGCGGCAACCTCTTTGCTGCGCTGCTGAATAGCCTGATTGTCCGGCTCGACGGCGAGGGCAAAGCGCAGGTTGGCCGCTGTGTATTCGTGTGTGCAATACACAAAAGTCGGCGCTGGCAATACGGCGAGTTTATTCAATGAGGCAAGCATTTGTGTCGGCGTCCCTTCAAACAGGCGTCCGCAGCCAGCCGCAAACAGCGTATCACCGCTAAAGACTGCGCCTGCCTCGCCTATGCCCGGGCCATAATAGGCAATGTGTCCCAGTGTATGGCCGGGCAGGGTAATGACTTCAAACTCACAGTCAAGTTCAGAAAAATAAATGTGTTCCCCCCCGTGCAAAGGGTGCGAAACCTCGGCGATATTTTCGCTGGCCGGGCCGTACACTGGCACAGGATGATGGGCGATAATTTCTGCAATGCCGCCAATATGGTCTGGGTGATAATGCGTCACCAGCACGGCGCATAAGTGATCACCTGTTTTGGTCAAATATGCGCGCACAGGGGCAGCATCACCCGGGTCGACAACCACCACCTGACCTGCGTGACGCAGCACCCAGATATAGTTGTCGGTAAAGGCAGGCAGGGCAATGACTTCAACTGCCGATTTTTTAATCATGGTTCCACCTTTCACTTAATTACAATGTCAATTCAAGGTCTTGAAACATGGCTGGAAACTCCAGCAGGCCGTTATGTGCTGGACTGGGAGCAGAAAAAACATGATCTGCTAGTGACCAATGTTTTTGGATTCAATGCCGTACAACTATCGCTACCGCGTCATGATTTCTTGCGTGCCAACCGCATGCCCCTGCGTTTTAGGTGTGATGATGGGCGATATGCCGGTTCCGCAGAAATACTTGCCGACCTCCATTATCTGCCATTTGCGACCAATAGTCTTGATCTTGTCGTATTGCCGCACACGCTGGAGTTTGACGCGCATCCGCATCAAGTGCTGCGTGAAGTCGAGCGCGTGCTTGTGCCCGAAGGGCAGGTGATTATCACTGGCTTTAATCCGCTGAGTCTGTGGGGATTGAAACGCAAGATCACGCGACACAAGGCAGCGCCGCCCTGGCGCGGCAACTATCTGAGCGTGCCGCGCTTGAAAGACTGGCTGAGCTTGCTCGGGTTCGAGATGCAAGCGGGTGCATTCGGCTGTTATGCTCCGGCCGTGACACAAGAAAAATGGTTGCAGCGCTTTCGGTTTATGGAAGCTGCAGGCGACCGTTGGTGGCCCATTGCCGGCGCTGTGTATATTGTGCAGGCAGTCAAACGTCAGCATGGCATGCGGCTTATTATGCCCGCCTGGCACGACCGCAAGGCACGCGCCAAAGCCCTGGTGACGGTGGCTCAAAAAGTGGAGAAAGCAGATTCCAGAAACGGGTTCAAACAATGATAGATATTTTTACCGATGGCGCATGTAGTGGAAACCCCGGCCCCGGCGGCTGGGGAGCAATTTTGCGGATGAATGAGAAAGAAAAGGAACTCTTTGGTGGCGAGCTGGAAACGACTAACAATCGCATGGAAATGATGGCCGTTATCGAAGCATTAAAAGCGCTCAAGCAACCCGTTACCCTGCCCGTGCGCGTGCACACCGATTCGCAATATGTGCAAAAAGGCATCAGCGAATGGATCCATAACTGGAAACGGCGCGGCTGGAAAACCGCCAACAAAGAGCCTGTGAAAAATGCTGATTTGTGGCGCGAACTGGATCAACTGGCCAGCCAGCAGAAGGTTGAATGGATATGGGTCAAAGGTCATGCAGGACATGTCGAAAACGAACGTGCCGATGTACTTGCGCGGCGCGGCGTTGAGCTTGTTCGGGCGGGGAAATAGATCATGCGCAAAATTATTCTGGATACTGAAACCACCGGCCTGGATTTTCGTACCGGTGATCGGCTGGTTGAAATAGGCTGCGTTGAAATGCTCGGCCGCCAGCTGAGCGGATTACGTTTTCACAAATACCTCAATCCTGAGCGGGACGT
>DATCQI010000074.1:0-7292 GCA_036569545.1 Rugosibacter sp.
TTAAATATCGCTCACGAACCCATTGCATAATAAATCGGTTGGGAGCAATCAGCTGATATCGTGAGCTGTCGTTTGGATCAATTTCTAAACGCAACCCCTTAATCCAGGTATTGAATTGTTGTGCAGGAAGTTCCTGTTCAAACCAGCTTAAACAGATAGACCAAAATTCACGCATTAAGGATAATTAGAAAACGTAAAGCAACCGTGCTTGATTGGTTTAAGTTTAATTAAAGAAAATTTACAATTGTAAATTCTAGCTGTTTTTATGCGAGTTATCCACAGATATTCTATCGGCAGGGCTGGTTGATTTACTTGACTAAGTTTTTATAAGGTGTTCTAATTAATGATTTTATTTGTCTAGAGGTTTTTCATGAAACGTACATATCAACCATCTGTTATACGGCGTAAACGCACCCATGGCTTTCTTGTTCGAATGCGCACTCGTGGTGGTCGTTCTGTTATCCGCGCGCGTCGGGCTAAGGGCCGTCATAGCCTTGCGGTTTGATCCCAATTTCATTCGGCTTTGGGCCTGAGAGGCGATTACATACCCCAAACGAGTTTTCGGGTGTGTTTTCATCTCGGCAAGTAGTTCGGGGTGAGTTGAACTCCCCTTTTATTTTGCATTTTCGGTTACTTGAAAAGCAGAATTTGTCGCGTTTAGGGGTTGTTGTTCCCAAGAGACTTGTTAAGCAAGCCTTTTTGAGGAATGCAATTAAAAGGCAAGGGCGTGAGGCCTTTCGTCTGCTCTCAAACGAGCTACCGCCGTGTGATGTGGTTTTAAGAGTTCATCGTCCTTTGGCTTCTGAAAAACACCTTTCTTATAAGGATTGGCGGTTGCTAATCAACGATCTGTTGAGGCGCTTGGCCGCTCAGTGATCCGTGCAATGACTTCCTGGCCAGTTAAAATATTTTTATTTATGATTCATTCCTATCAGTGGACTATTAGCCCGTTGATAGGAAGCCGTTGCCGCTTTGAGCCTAGCTGCTCTAATTATGCAATTTTAGCTTTGCGTAAAAATGGTTTAATTGTTGGAGTATGGCTGACCATACGCCGGGTGATTCGTTGCCATCCGTGGCATCCTGGTGGTTATGATCCAGTGCCTTAAGTAATAATTTATAAACGCTTAACTGCTGAGAAATTTATGGATAACCGTCGACTAGTATTGATTCTTGTGTTCAGCTTCTCGCTCGTCATGTTGTGGGATGGCTGGCAGAAGCATGTTCAACCAAAGAATGCGTTAGTGACTCAGGCGGCTCCCATGAGTGATTTGCCCTCACGCGGGACTGACGTTTCTGCTACTAGTATTCCCTCTACTGAGGGGGGTGTTGGATTGGGTGCTACTACAGTAAAAGTGCCTGCCAAGGCCGAAGTAATCAAAGTGGAAACAGACTTGTTGCTAGCCGAAATATCATCTCAGGGTGGTGATATTGTTCGTTTGGAGCTAAAGGCTCATCCGGACACCAAAGTTGAAAATCGTCCATTTATTCTTTTTGATAATGGTGAGCATCATTTGTATAGCGCTCAATCGGGTGCGATTGGTGAAGGGTTGCCCAACCATCGTAGCCTTTGGCGTGTGGTTAGTGAGGCGCGTTTTTTAAAACCTGGGGATAATGCTCTCAAAGTTCAGCTTGTAGCTGATTTAGCAGGCGGAAAACAAGTAGTAAAGACTTACATTTTTCACCGCGGAAGCTATCTGATTGACGTTCGTCAAGAGGGTCTTCCTCCGGGGGCTTTTGCTTATTATCAATTTACCCGTGATGGGAAGCCTGCGGAAGTTAAAAGGATGATGGGCACTTCAACTTTTACTGGCCCGGCTGTATTTACTGAGGCTGAAAAATTCCAAAAAGTGAGTTTTTCCGATCTGGCTAAAAATAAAGCTAAATTCGCAACTAAAGCCGATAACGGTTGGCTAGCTATGGTACAGCATTATTTCGTTGCTGCATGGTTGCCACCTGCGGGTATTGCGCGCGAATTTTATATGCGGCCGATTGGCGAAGATCTTTATTCTGCAGGCGTTATATTGCCGGTGGGTACTGATGGAGTAAGTTCGTTATCGCTTTACGCGGGTCCTCAAGAGTTACAGAGCCTAAAGAGTATTGCACCAGGGCTTAGTTTGGTAGTTGATTATGGCTGGCTGACAGTGATTGCTACCCCCATATTTTGGGGGCTGAGCATGATTCATAAACTGACAGGCAATTGGGGTTGGGCAATTATTCTGCTCACTGTTTTAATCAAGCTGGTGTTTTTCCCGTTGTCTGCGGCAAGCTATAAATCCATGGCCAAGATGAGGTTGGTTACTCCAAAGCTGGCTAAGCTGAAAGAGCTCCATGGGGACGATAAGATGCGCCTGAACCAGGAAATGATGGCTCTTTATAAAAAAGAGAACATTAATCCGCTGGGTGGTTGTTTGCCTATCCTTATTCAAATCCCTGTTTTTATCTCTTTGTATTGGGTTCTGCAAGGCACGGTAGAAATGCGTAACGCACCCTGGATTTGGTGGATACATGATTTATCCGCGCAGGATCCATACTATGTTTTGCCATTGCTCATGGGTGCGACCATGTTCATTCAGACTAAGCTTAACCCTGCACCTCCAGATCCATTGCAGGCTAAGGTAATGTTAATGATGCCGATTTTATTTACCGGGATGTTCTTGTTTTTCCCGGCGGGTCTGGTGTTGTATTGGACTGTCAATAACCTGTTATCCATTGCCCAGCAATGGAAAATTACTCGAACAATTGAGGCGGCAAGTAAGCTAGCCTGATCGGCTTCAATAACTGTCTGCTTAGCCAGGAAATCAGGCTGGTAATTTACTGTATAGGTTTGTGAGGCTTTCATGGCGAGTAGTGCTTTAGACACAATCGCTGCAATTGCCACAGCTGCTGGTCGGGGCGGTATTGGTATTGTCCGTATTTCCGGGCGTGATTTATTGCCGTTTGCTCGTCAATTATGTCAAAAGATACCCGTACCGCGCCATGTTACTACAACCGACTTTTTTGCGGAAGATGGCTCGGTTATTGATCGCGGGGTTTTACTCTATTTTTCTTCCCCACACTCTTTCACGGGTGAGGATGTGATTGAGTTGCAGGGTCACGGCGGGTCGGTTGTGATGCAGATGCTATTGGCGCGGTGTGTTGGGCTTGGCGCGCGTATTGCCCACCCAGGTGAATTTACCCAGCGTGCTTTTCTTAATGACAAAATGGATCTCGCTCAAGCTGAGGCGATTGCTGATCTGATTGATGCCGGAACAGCTGCTGCAGCGCGATCGGCATTACGTTCTCTGTCTGGTGAGTTTTCTCGCGAAGTGCAGGCACTGGTAGCGCGGTTAATTGAATTACGCATGCTGATTGAAGCTACGCTAGATTTCCCTGAAGAAGATATTGATTTGCTTGAACATACGGATGCAGTTGAGCGACTGAATTATTTTCGCCTTGACTTGGATAAGCTTCTATTACGCGCCCACGCTGGTAGTTTGTTACGTACCGGTTTGCATGTGGTGTTAACGGGTTTGCCTAATGTAGGCAAATCATCTTTGCTGAATTGTTTATCAGGTGAAGATCGCGCGATCGTGACTGAGCATGCAGGAACCACGCGCGACGTGTTGCGCGAAACGATACAGATTAATGGTATTCCATTGCATATTATTGATACAGCTGGATTGCGCGCGACTGAAGACCCCGTTGAAAAGATGGGAATTATCCGTGCCTGGCAAGAGCTAGACCGTGCAGATGTTATTCTTCAACTGATTGATGCAAGGGTGGGGATCACAGATGCCGACCGAATGATTTCTGTGCAACTACCTTCCGGTGTTGAGCGGATTGTTATTGCGAATAAATGTGACTTAGCCGGTAAGCCATCGCAACGCTTCGAACTCGAGGGCCTGATATATTTGTACTTATCTGCCCGTAGCGGGGAGGGCATTAATCTGCTGCGTGATGAGCTATTACGCGTAGCAGGGTGGGCAGGTGCTACTGGTGAGGATGTTGTTCTTGCTCGGGCGAGGCACATTGAGGCACTTACGCACGCGGCCGAAAAATCGGCATTGGCGACACGTCATCTAGACCAAACTGAGCTTTGTGCAGAAGAACTGCGATTGGCGCAGATGGCTTTATCCAGTATTACAGGAGAGTTCTCATCGGATGATTTGCTGGGCGAAATATTTTCTCGGTTTTGTATAGGAAAATAACACCACGTTTCACGTGAAACAAGACCCTCAGTGTTTCACGTGAAACTGTTTTGAGGTTTATATTTTTTGGTGCCGTAGCGTATCATTGCGCTTCGATATCGGGGTAATAAAAGTGGAATTTCCAACTGCATTTGATGTGATTGTTGTCGGTGGCGGACATGCCGGTACAGAGGCTGCGCTGGCATCGGCGCGAACGGGTGCTCAAACACTGCTGCTCACGCACAACATTGAGACGTTGGGCGTCATGTCTTGCAACCCATCCATTGGGGGGATAGGCAAGGGGCATTTGGTGAAAGAAATCGATGCGCTGGGTGGCGCAATGGCTTTGGCTGCGGATGAGGCGGGCATCCAGTTTCGTGTTCTCAATGCATCAAAAGGTCCGGCTGTTCGAGCAACACGGGTTCAAGCAGATCGTCAATTGTATAAGCGGGCAATCCGTTCCCATCTTGAAAACCAGAAAAATCTAACCTTGTTTCAACAGGCGGTTGATGACTTCATTTTGGTGAGTGATCGCATTGCGGGCGTTGTTACTCAGCTAGGCGTTCGGTTCCATGCACCTGCAGTTGTTTTGACGGCAGGTACATTTCTCAATGGATTGGTTCATGTTGGACTGGAGAACTACCGAGCTGGCCGATTTGGCGATCCGGCGGCTATTTTTCTGAGTCAGCGCTTGAGGGAGCTAAAGCTCCCTGCGGGTCGCTTGAAAACAGGTACCCCGCCCAGGCTGGATGGGCGCACAATTGATTTCTCGGTCATGACATGTCAGCCGGGTGATGATCCAGTACCGGTTTTTTCTTTTATGGGGTCCGCTGGCATGCATCCACGGCAGATACCCTGCTGGATTACTCATACAAACAAAAATACGCACGATATTATTCGACGTGGCCTGGATCGTTCGCCGATGTTTACGGGTGTGATTGAGGGTGTCGGGCCGCGATATTGTCCATCGATAGAAGACAAAATCCATCGTTTTGCGGGTAAAGATAGTCATCAGATATTTATGGAGCCCGAAGGTCTAGAGACATACGAAATTTACCCGCAGGGCGTATCAACCAGTTTGCCATTTGATGTGCAATTAAATCTTATCAGGTCTATTCGCGGTCTCGAAAAGACGCATATCACCCGGCCTGGCTATGCCATTGAGTATGATTATTTCGACCCGCGAAATTTGAAGAGCAGTCTGGAAACAAAATCGATTGCCGGTTTGTTTTTCGCGGGGCAGATCAATGGCACGACAGGATATGAGGAAGCGGCAGCCCAGGGCTTGTTGGCAGGTGTTAATGCCGCTCGGTTCGCAAAGAATTTGCCAGCTTGGGCACCGCGACGGGACCAGGCGTACATGGGTGTGCTGGTCGATGATTTAATAACGCGCGGGGTGTCTGAGCCTTACCGCATGTTTACTAGTCGCGCAGAGTACCGCTTGTCTTTGCGTGAAGATAATGCCGATTTAAGATTGACCGAAGAAGGGCGTACATTGGGGCTGGTCGACGATATGCGCTGGGATCGTTTTAATCGTAAGCGGGATGTTATTGCGCGAGAAGTTGAGCGCACTCGGACAACCTGGGTGAATCCCCGAATCATCAGCGAGGCAGAAGCGGTGCGTGTGCTTGGCCAGGCGATGGAGCATGAGTATAGTTTATTTGAGTTGCTCCGCCGACCAGCAGTCAGCTATGCTAATTTAATGACTTTTACGGGTGCTGGAGAATCGGTGATAGATGCCGAAGTTGTCGAGCAGGTGGAGATTCAAGCGAAATATCAAGGATATATTGAGCGCCAAAAAGAAGAAGTTGCCAAAAGTTTAGCGCATGAATCAGCTACTATTCCTGCGAACATGGATTACGCAACGGTTCATGGCTTGTCATTTGAGGCACGCCAAAAGCTGGATCAGGCGCGCCCGGAAACACTGGGTCAGGCATCGCGCATTCAAGGGGTAACGCCAGCGACCATCTCCTTGCTTTTGGTTCATCTCAAACGGCGGAAGGCGGCATGACGCTTGGCGTTCAATTGCAGCAAGGTTTAACGGCGTTAGGGTTGGCATTGCCAGAAAGTGCGCAGGCACAGCTCCTTAGTTACTTGGTGCTGTTAAAAAAATGGAATGCCACATATAACCTTACTTCTATCCGCGAAGAGTCTGCGATGCTGACGCAGCATCTACTGGATTCCTTGAGCATACTGCCGCATCTGGAAAAGTCGGCGCTGGTGGCACGGCGCTGGGTGGATGTGGGAAGTGGCGCTGGGTTGCCGGGCATTCCCTTGGCCATTGCGTGTCCGCAAATACAGATGGCCCTGATTGATTCTGTGGATAAAAAGACGGCATTTCAGCGCCAAGTAAAAATCGAGCTTGGGCTATCGAATTTAACTATTTTGGGTGGCAGAGTTGAAAATCAGCCTCCGGCGCAATTCGATGCCGTGATATCGCGTGCATTTTCTGATTTGGCGGATTTTGTATCGTTGGCGGGCCACCTGCTTGTAGAAGGCGGCACGCTTTACGCCATGAAAGGGCAGTTGCCTCACGAAGAAATTGCTCGGATTCCTGCGGGCTGGCATGTCGCCCAGTGCTTACCCCTAGAAGTACCCGGGATGGTGGCTGAACGCCATTTGATTTTTTTACAGAGAGATCGCTGACCTATGCATATATTTGCCATAGCCAATCAGAAAGGCGGGGTAGGAAAAACCACTACTACGGTCAATCTGGCCGCTGCACTGGCTGCGCAAGGGCAGCGCACACTGTTGATAGATCTTGATCCCCAGGGTAATGCCACCATGGGTTGCGGCATAGATAAACGGAGCTTGAAGCTCTCGGTTTATCAGTTGCTTTTAGAGTCGGCAACGCTTGCGCAAGCGAGAGTCACATCGCCCAGCGGGAAATTTGATGTGCTGCCCGCAAACCGCGATCTGGCGGGTGCCGAAGTGGACCTGGTCGCGCTGGAACACAGGGAGTTGCGTCTTAAAAACGCGCTGGCACTGCACAAGGATGATTATGATTTTGTCTTGATCGACTGTCCGCCGTCCCTGTCCATGTTGACGCTCAATGGCCTATGTTCGGCGCATGGCGTTATTATTCCTATGCAATGTGAATATTACGCGCTGGAAGGGCTGTCCGAC
>DATCQI010000075.1:0-6157 GCA_036569545.1 Rugosibacter sp.
AAGCGGCGGCATCCAGAAAAAATCTGATATCAACACGGGTGAGCGCAATTGGATGGCACAGCGGAATCAAGTCCGGCGTACGTTTGCTGCCCTGAATGGCGGCAATGCGCGCAATGCCGAGTACATCTCCTTTTTTGGCGGAACCCTCTGTGATCATTGCGAAAGTGGTTGGTGCCATGCGGATACTGCCGCTGACCTGGGCACGGCGCTGGGTTTCCGGTTTGTGAGCCACATCAACCATGTGCGCCTGGCCTGCGGCATCAAAATGAGTTAAAGCTTTGTTAGGTGAATTCATGAAATACATTGTCACAATCTATTGTTGCAGAGCCGCTATCATAGCGGTATGAAACCACGTTTGCTGTCTCTTTGCCTGGTCTTGGCTTGCGCCATACCTTTACCCCTACGGGCCGATGATTTGCCCGACCTGGGGGACGTCGCGCAAGCGGATATGTCCCCCGCGCTGGAGCGGCGCATTGGCGAGCAGGTATTGAACGAAATCCGTCACGATCCTGCCTGGTTGGGAGACGCCGAGGTCAACGCTTATCTTAATCGCTTGGGTAATCGTTTGGCGAGGAACAGTGAGGATCCGCAGTTAAAACTTGAGTTGTTTGCCTTGCGCGACCCGACATTGAACGCGTTTGCCGTTCCTGGCGGCGTGATAGGCGTACATACCGGATTGATTCTGGCAGCGGAATCAGAATCTGAATTGGCTTCGGTTATCGCACATGAAATTTCTCACCTCACGCAGCACCATCAGGCGCGCATGATGAGTAAAGCCGGGCAAGGGCAGATTGCCAGCATTGCTGCGCTGGTCGTTGCTGTGCTCGCAGCGCGCAGCAACCCCGACCTGGCAATGGGGGCTGCAACGGCGGGTCAAGCGGTAAGTATTCAAAACCAGCTTAACTACTCGCGTGATTTTGAACGTGAAGCGGATCGTATCGGTTTGGATTTGCTTGAACGATCCGGATTCGACATCCGCGGCATGGAAAGTTTTTTTCTGCGCCTGCAAAAATATGGCCGACTTTATGACAACAATGCGCCAGGCTACTTGCGTACTCATCCGCTCACCACCGAGCGGCTGGCCGATATTGGTAACCGGATACAAGGACGCCCCTATAAACAGGTTGCTGATTCGCTGGAATTTCAACTCATACGCGCCAAACTGCGCGCCGCCGAGGGTAGCGCGCAAGATGCCGTCACTTATTTTTCCAGCCAACTCAAAAACCGCACTTTTTCAGGTGATGAAGCGGCAGTTCTCTATGGACTGAGCCAAAGCTATGCACGTGCCGGTAATCTCGCCGCCGCCGAGAAATCGCTTGGCGCAGCGCGCGCCGCCAAAGTCGAGTCGCCCTTGTTCTTAACGCTGGCGGCTGATCTGCGGTTAAAGCAGAATGATGCCCCCGGCGCGGCAAAAATTTTGCGCGCAGCCTATAGCCGTTATCCACAGGAACGTGCTGTGGTGTATGCGCTCATTGATATATTGCTCACTGTGCACCAGCCGCAAGAAGCATTAAAGGTGGCGAGCGATGATTTGCTAGGGCACGCGACAGATGCCACAGTGCATGCATTGCAAGCAAAAACCTATGCTGCATTAGGACAGCGCTTGCAGCAGCATCGTGCCCAGGCTGAAGCCTATGCGCTAACTGGCCAGTTAGAGGAGGCCGTAGGGCAGCTGGAGTTGGCGCAAAAGGCGGGGGATGGCAGTTTTTATGAGCAGTCGCAAGTGGATGCACGGCTGCGTGAGCTTCGTGCCCGGCGCGACGAAGAAAAGAAGCTCGCCAAGGAAAAGTGACGAGGCAATGACCTCGCCATATAGTTTGTTTTCACGTGCGCGCATTGGTCGCCGCAAAAAAATAATAATGGGTTTGGTTTGCTGAGATGTCGGTGCTGATGCTATGCCGTAAAGCAAATCCGTTTCTCGGATGGCACAAGCGGCATTGATGTGATCCAAGGTGACACGCTCTACTGAGCCACCTGCTGGCGCCGGTACTCTTTGCGCTTCATTTCCAAGTAATCATTTCGCTCTACTTCGTGTAATTGGGGGGCATATTGATCAATAGCGCTATACCAATGCTGCAATCGTTCCTCCAGCTGATCCTCAGGTTGTGCGGCTAACGTGGCGAGATAGGCATCGATAGCCAAGTAATACCGCATGGTATTGCGCTCCACTACACCGCGTACTCCTTGAATATAGATAGGCTGACCACTGGGCTGTTTGCCCGTGACGGTAAACCCAATCTTATTCCTGCCGAGTGTTGCCAGGTAGCCTTGCATCGCGAGGCGACCAGTTAAACCAAAAGCATACTCGTAGGTGAAATGGAGAAAGGTGCGCCCATTTGTGATAGGCGTGGCTTCAATCCAGATGCGATAGTCATGGGTGCCCAAGGGACCCTCTCGGGCATTGAGTTCCACGGCGAAATAGTCGGGCGTTGTGATCACCCCGTGATAGTTGAACTCGACATGATAAGTATCCGCCAGTGGCTGGGGGTAATTCCTACCCAGACTCATGTCGAGGACAGTGCCGGCCTTGTTGTTGGAAGCGTGGCAATATTTGATATTAATGTGCAATATGAGCAGATCGCACCAGTGGGCAGGGTTGTTGAGCGCTGCGTTCACCGTGGCAAAAGGATAATCGACCACGGCGTAGATTTCGCCTTTCAACACATTTGAAGATTGCACAGAGTTAAGGTATAGCGTACGTTGAAACTGATTGTTGTGGAGTAGATTATCTAGTTCGGCGTACTTGTTGCGTAGTGACAAAGTGGATGCGGCTGATATATCCGGCTCGGTAGCAAAAGCTTTCTTGCCGGGAAGCCATGCCGCAAAGAGAAGTACAAGTAATGGCACCCACCATAACGACTTTGTCTTGAATGCCCGGCTAAAGCGCATAGGCCTTATTCTTTTTTGAAAAATCTGTCGCATTATCAATATCCGGTTTTTGAACAGCGTCAGGCTAAAGGTTCACAACCAGTGTGCCCACAAACGCGCTGCTCTTTCTTTGATGCGGGCTGCAATTGAACGTTTTCTCCATGTTTCGAGCGTAATGAGTTTGGAGGATTCAATATCTTTCTCGAACAGGGTTTGCATCTGGGAACCGAACTCTTGCCCCAGTATGACTGCATTGATTTCCTGATTATTGAGGAAACTACGCCAGTCGAGATTGGTGGAGCCTATGGTTGACCAGACACCATCTATAAGCGCAGTTTTGGCGTGGAGCAATGCATCTTGCCGTACATAGATTTTTACGCCGGCGCTGAGCAGTTCATCGTAATAAGAACGTGATGCATAAAACACCAAAGCCGAATCTGTTTTTTCGGGTAACAATAACCGCACGTCGACACCGCGCTGAACAGCCTCTTTGAGTGCTGCAAGCAGTTGCGGATCAGGAACAAAATAAGCATTCGTCAGCAAAATCTGGGTTTCCGCGCTATTGATGGCGGAGAGCAAGGTTGCATAGATTTGACTGTACGGTTCATCGGGCGTGCTGCCAATGGCACGAACAACCTCATTACCCTGATTGGTCGGCTGAGGGAAATAATTTTTAGGCGCCAATGGTGCGCCTTTTTGCGCTTGCCATGTTGTCATAAACAATTTTTGAAATTCGCTGACAACCGGTCCCGCCACGCGCAGATGGGTGTCGCGCCATGGTGTAGTATCTTTGGTTGAATTGGACTTGCCGAATGAGCCGCTGGAATAGACGCTGCTAATATTGATGCCGCCGACGAATGCGATCTGTCCATCCACGATCAATAGTTTACGGTGGTCCCGATGATTGACTTGCCAGCCTTTACGCGCAATGAGTGGATTGATTGGATTGAATTCCAGAACATTCACGCCGCTTTCTTTGAGCGAGGCAAAGAATTCCTTGGAGGTACTGAGGCAACCGACGCTATCGTAAATCAGGTTGACCTGCACACCGTTGCGTTGTTTGTAGATTAATAGATCGGAAAATTTTTTCCCGATCTCATCGTTTTCGATGATAAAGGTTTCCATATTGATATGGTCCTTAGCATTCTCTATCGCGGCGAACATTGATCGATAAGTTGTCGGGCCATCCACCAGGAGTTCGACTTTGTTGCCAGTCACTAGCGGGCTGCCGACAATTTCCGTTTCCAGTGCCAGATGCTTATCAAAGATATTGGTCTCTGCGCCATTCTTTTTAATTCTTGCAAGCACTGCCTTGCTTTGCTGGGTAGTCAGAGGGCCATGCGCACCATCAATCTGTACAGGATGTGATGGCTGCATTGCCATGTCAGGCACCATGGTGGGTAGCGAACTACAACCCGCGAGCAGTGTCAGGCAAATTGCAACTGAAAGCTTTGCGATGAGAATATACCCAATTTTCTTTATACGCTTTGTCTGCATTGGTATTATTTTTGAGCAATCATTTGCCTGGGAGCATAAGGCTTGGCGAGGAGAGCCTCTGACAGGGGTTGAAAGGATGACTTGTTGTCACATGTACGCTATTGGCTACATCGTTTAGTCACGCAAATCATCTTACTCGCATGAAACAGCGGTCTATGTTCGATACCGCACAGAAATGCTATATAAGTACCGATAGATTAACAACAAGTTAGTACATATTTCGTTGTTAATGATGACATCGCGATAACTTCGTTCTTGGTTGTAATAGACCTGGAGTTGCAAAATAAAAATGCTGAAAATTCGGTATGTATTTATTTTTCTGGGGATGCTGGCGGGTTCTTCAGTGGCTTCTGCAGCTGTTCAGTTGAGCATTGGTATCGGGCTCCCGTATGCAAGTATCGGGATCAACGTACCCGTTTATCCGGAACTCGTCGTCGTACCCGGGTATCCGGTTTACTATGCGCCACGCATGCAAACGAACTACTTCTTTTATGACGGCATGTATTGGGTCTTTCAGGATGATGAGTGGTACGTCAGTTCCTGGTACAACGGACCTTGGTGGATTGTGGATCCATATGCTGTACCGGATTACATCCTGCGAATCCCTGTGCGTTACTATCGTCGGCCTCCAGCATATTTCCGCGAGTGGCGGTCAAATGCGGCACCACGCTGGAACAATCATTGGGGCCGTGATTGGGAACAGAAAAGACGTGGCTGGGACAAATGGGACTACGGTTCGGAGCCAACACCGGCCCCTCTACCTACTTACCAGCGGCAATATTCGGGCGACCGATATCCCAGACAGCTTGAGCAGCAACATGAGCTGCAACACCAACGCTACCGTTACCAGCCGCGGGATCCCGTGGTGCGGCAATATTATCAGCAACGCAACCACGAGCGGTCAGCGCAAGGAGTGCCTGCTCAGCAAGGGCGTCCGCAACAGGGAAAGCAGGGTGTGCCTCAAGAGCGTGGCTTTCAACAGCAGGATGCCCGATCCTCTATCCCTCGCCAACAAGGCGGTCTCGCTGCGCCACGTTCCCAAGCGCCACAAGAAGGGAGAGATGGGAGGAGCGCAGACGTTCAACGACCAAGTTTAGCCGCTCAAAAACAAGGGCATCCAGAAGTTCAAGATCACCGACAGGCACCTCAGCCAACGTTGGATCAGCGTGAACAACAAGTACCAAAATCACAGAAGCGAGACGTAGAGCCGCAAGACAAGAGCTATACGGGCGAGCAAAAACGGGGGCAAACGCAAGGCCAAGCACGAGGACAGCAAGAGCAGGAACGAAGGCGCGACCGCAACGAGTAATATTTCTCAATTCCTGTTTTTAGTGAGAAATAGCCGAATATCAGACCTTTCATTTTTAATAATTAAAGTGCAAAGTAGTACCAAAGTAGTACAGTGGGTTTTAATTTTGAAACGCAACAATTAACAACGGAGAAAATCATGGAAAAAGTATCAGGTGACATTACTAAAGAACAATTAATCGACGATTTCAAAGTGGTGATAACCGATGCAGAAGCGCTGCTGAAGGCAACTGCCAACCAAGGCGGTGAGAAACTGATCGAAGTACGCGCCAAAGCGGAAGAGTCGCTCAAGGTTGTGCAGGCCAGAATGGCGCAGGCGCAAGCGGCGTTGCTTGCCAAAACCAAAGCGGCTGCTGATGCGACCGATGTTTATGTGCACGAGAATCCATGGAAAGCGGTTGCCTCTGCCGCCGGTATTGGCTTGGTGATCGGCTTGCTTATCGGCCGCCGCTAGTCGTTTTGCCATGGCTGAAAAATCACCTGA
>DATCQI010000076.1:0-5150 GCA_036569545.1 Rugosibacter sp.
TCGCCATTGATGGCTTTGATCAGATTAAACGCAATGTTGGCGGCGTCCAGATTCGGCATGATCAATAAATTGGCTTCGCCTTTGAGGCGGCAATCCGGGAAGGCCCGTTCACGAATCGCTTGCGATAATGCCGCATCACCATGCATTTCGCCATCCACTTCCAGACCAGGTGCGCGCGCCTCGATAAGTTGTCGTGCCCGTGCCATTTTCTGCGCTGCTGCTGAGCGCACACTGCCAAAATTGGAATGCGACAGCAGGGCAACTTTAGGGGTGAGGCCAAAGCGGCGTACCTCCTCGGCGGCCATCAGCGTGAGCTCGGCCAGCAGCTCGGCCGAGGGGTCTTGATTGACATACGTATCGCAAATAAACAGCGTGTGTTTTGGCAACAGCAACAGATTCATGGCGGCAAAGCTGTGGGCGTTCGGCTTTAACCCGATGACATCGGCCACATGCAGCAAATGCTGTCCATGCCCGCCAATCACGCCACACAGCATCGCATCCACATCGCCTTCGGCGAGCAGCATGGCGCCAATCAAGGTAGTATTCGAGCGCATCGCCTGTTTTGCGACTTCCGGCGTGACGCCATGACGGCTTAGCCGCTGATGGTAGTCCTGCCATAGTTTTTTATAGCGCGGATCCGCCTCCGGGTTCACTACGTCGAAGTCTCGTCCCGCTACAATATGCAGCCCGGCTTTCTCGATGCGCGCGGTAATCACGCCGGGGCGGCCGATGACCACGGGCTGCGCCAAGCCCTCGTCAATTACCACTTGCACCGCACGCAAGACACGCTCATCTTCCCCTTCGCAATACAGCACACGGCACGGGGCCTTTTTGGCCGCATCGAACACCGGCTTCATGATGAAGCCCGACTGATAAACAAAATTATTCAGCCGTTCACGGTAGGCATCCATATTTGCAATTGGCCGCGTAGCCACGCCAGAATCCATCGCGGCTTGCGCCACGGCCGGTGCAATCTTGACAATCAGCCGCGGATCGAACGGACGTGGAATCAGATACTCGCGGCCAAATGAAAGATTTTCGCCGCCATAGGCCATCGCCACGACGTCCGACGCCTCGGCCTGCGCGAGCTCAGCTAATGCATGGACGGCAGCCAACTGCATGGCTTCGTTGATGGTGGTCGCGCCAACATCCAGCGCGCCGCGAAAAATAAACGGAAAGCACAGCACGTTGTTGACCTGATTTGGGTAATCCGACCGGCCAGTGGAAATAACGGCGTCGTCGCGCACACGGCGCACTTCATCCGGCGTGATCTCTGGCGTCGGATTGGCCAGGGCCATGATCAGCGGATTTTTTGCCATCTTTGCCACCATGTCCGGCTTTAACACGCCGCCAGCGGACAAGCCCAGAAATACATCCGCGCCGTCAATCACTTCGCCCAACGTGCGCGCGCTGGTGGCCTTGGCGTAGCGCGCTTTGATCGGGTCCATCAGCGCCACGCGTCCTTCATAGACCAAGCCTTCGAGGTCGGTCACCCAGATGTTCTCGATGCGTATGCCGAGCGAGACCAGCAAATCAAGGCACGACAAGGCTGCCGCGCCCGCGCCGGATGTCACCAGTTTGACTTTATCCAGCCGTTTGTCCAGCAGCTTGAGTCCATTGAGAATTGCGGCACTCACAACAATCGCTGTGCCATGTTGATCGTCGTGAAATACCGGAATTTTCATGCGCTGCCGCAGCTTTTCTTCAATATAAAAACATTCCGGTGCCTTGATGTCTTCCAGATTGATGCCACCGAAAGTGGGTTCCATGGCAGCGATGGCGTCGACCAGTTTGTCGGCATCCGGCTGGTCGAGCTCGATATCAAAGACATCAATACCTGCAAACTTTTTGAACAACACGGCTTTGCCTTCCATCACCGGCTTGGCAGCCAGCGGCCCGATGTTGCCCAAGCCTAGAACGGCTGTGCCATTGGTCACGACCCCTACCAGATTGGCGCGTGAGGTGAGGCGGTTAACCTGGCTTGGATCAGCCACAATGGCGTTGCATGCCGCAGCGACACCAGGGGAATATGCCAGACCCAGATCGCGCTGGTTGGTGAGTCCCTTTGTTGGCACCACGGCAATCTTTCCGGCAGTGGGAAACGCATGGTATTCAAGGGCGGCGGCGGCGAGATTTTCTTGTTCGGTAGACATATCGACTATTAAGCAGTGACGGAAAGTTTTTCAATCATAAACCCGCACGATGCAGATTGATCGGTCGGTTATCGCGCCGAGTATGGCAAAATCAAAGCATTCGCTAAGAGCAGGTAGGGCGTGTGAGGGATTTTCTGGCCAGATGTTCAACTTCGATGAGTTCTTTAGCTAAACCGCCGACCGATTTACTTGAAGCCACAGTCTCTACGCTGGCGTATTACACTCAGGCTGCCGACGCTTTTCGCGCAGGCACGCAAGATCACGATGTAAGCCAGAATATCGCCGCGTTGCTGCGCCACATTGATGTTGCGCCGCCGTTTACCGTGCTCGATGTGGGGTGTGGCCCGGGGCGGGATCTCAAAACATTCACTGCGCTCGGCCATCGGGCGATCGGGCTGGATGGTTCGGCGGCGTTTGTTGCCATGGCCAAAGCGGATACCGGGTGTGAAGTCTGGCAGCAGAATTTTCTCGCGCTGGATTTGCCCTCCGCCTATTTTGATGGAGTATTCGCCAACGCCTCGCTGTTTCATGTGCCCAGTCTTGCATTGCCACAGGTATTGCGGCAGTTGCATGCGACCTTGAAACCCGGCGGCGTATTGTTCAGCTCCAACCCGCGAGGCAATAATCAGGAAGGTTGGCAGGGTGAGCGCTATGGCGCTTATCATGATCTTGAAGCCTGGCGCCAGCAAGTGACTCAGGCCGGGTTTACGGAGCTCGAACACTACTATCGCCCTGAGGGTTTGCCACGTGATCAACAGCCTTGGTTAGCGACGGTGTGGCGTGCGATGGCAGCGAACAAAAACGATTTCAGAAAATCAGTTAATTCAGGAGATGGCACATGAAAAAAACGATGATTCGCGGGGCGCTGATACTCAGCGTGGTATTACTAAGCTGGTCGGGGTGGTCGGTCTGGAATACAGCCTTGCGCGCGCCCTCCTTCAATCGCCTGCCTTTGCCGTCGGCCTTGATTGCAGCCGACTCTTCTCTCGGGCAGCAATTATTTGTCAACAGCCAATACACTGCAGATTACGATCCGCTCATGGCCCATTTTGTGGCCCAGGTGCGCCCGGCTTTTTGCGGTGTGGCGAGTTCTGTGGTGGTGCTGAATGCATTAAATCCTGCGGTAAGCTCGACAAAAAATCCGGTCACCCAATCCACTTTTTTCGATGTGGCTGCGGGCCGAGTGCGTGGTGAGTTTGATGTTACTTTTAGCGGCATGAGTCTGGCGCAATTGCGTGATTTGCTCAAAGCGCATGGCGTGGATGCCACGCTGACCTATGCCTCGGATACGACGCTGGATGCCTTTCGTAACCAAGCAGAGGAGAATCTCAAAACTCCGGGCGATTTTATTCTGGTGAATTATCAGCGCGGCGCGCTGGGCCAGAAAGAATCCGGTCACATTTCGCCACTGGCCGCCTACAACGCAGCCAGCGACCGGTTTCTCATTCTGGATGTGGCGGCCTACAAGTATCCGCCGGTCTGGGTATCTGCCCAGGCGTTGTGGGCGGCGATGAATACGCTTGATAAATCCGCAGGGCACACGCGTGGATTTGTCGTGGTTAAAAACCGATAGACCCCTTTAAGCCGCTTCCAGCTTCGCGATAGCCAACGCCAGCCACTTGACGCCTGCTGCCCTGAAATTAACCTGCACGCGCGCGTCCGTGCCGCTACCCTCGGCATTGATGATGACGCCAGGGCCAAATTTGGCGTGATGCACATTCATGCCGATAGAAAAACTGCTGTCTTTCGGTGGATGGCCCATGGGCGCGGCGGGGGAGGTGGATGGTTTGGCATTACGCTGAAAAGTCGGTGCTGGCGAGACGGCGAAATGCTGCTGCTCGGCGCGTGGCGTTAGCCACTTGAGCAGTTCCTTGGGGATTTCATCAAGAAAACGCGAGGGCAGGTTATAGCGTGTCTGGCCATGCAGCATGCGGCTTTGTGCGATGCTCAAATACAGCCTCTGGCGCGCACGAGTGACGGCGACATACATCAGGCGACGTTCTTCTTCCAGCCCGTTGCTGCCGTTTCGGGTGTCATTCACCGCGTTTTCATGCGGGAACAACCCTTCTTCCAGGCCACTGATAAACACCATGTTGAACTCCAGACCTTTGGCCGAATGCACGGTCATCAATTGCAGCGCATCATCGCCTTCACCCGCTTGATGTTCGCCGGCTTCCAGCGAGGCATGGGCGAGAAACGCTGCTAGATCGGCCGACAACTCGCCCTCTTCACTAGCAGTACCTTCTTCAGCAATAAAGCTCGCCGCAGCATTGATTAGCTCATCCAGATTGGCGAGCCGATCCTGGCCCTCTTTTTCATTCTGATAATGCGCGCGCAGGCCGGACAACTCAAGCACATGGTCGATCAGCTCAGGCAGCGGCAGATGTGCCGCTTCACTCAGCTGATGGATGAGTTGCGCAAACGCGGCGAGCGATGTGCCACCCTTGCCGCTGACCTGCGGGATAGCCGCAAAGAAACTGCTGTTGGCCGCTTTGGCTGCATCCTGCAAGGCCTCCAGGCTGCGCGCGCCGATGCCGCGTACAGGGAAATTCACCACGCGGGCAAACGCCGTGTCGTCGTTCGGATTGGCGATCAGGCGCAGGTAGGCCAGCGCATGCTTGACTTCAGCGCGTTCAAAAAAGCGCAGCCCGCCATAGACGCGATAAGGGATTCCGGCGTTGAACAAGGCATGTTCCAGCGCGCGCGACTGCGCGTTGCTGCGATAGAGCAGCGCAATTTCGGCACGCGTGTGGCCGTCGCGCACCAGCGCTTTCACCTCCTCAACAATCCAGCGCGCTTCGTCGCTGTCGGCATAGGCCTCGTACACGCGAATGGGCTCGCCGCTGCCCGCGTGGGTCCATAGATTCTTGCCCAGGCGCTGCGGATTATTGCGGATGATGGCGTTTGCAGCATCCAGAATGTTGCCGTGCGAACGATAGTTCTGCTCCAGGCGAATCATGTGCTTGACATGGAACTCGCGTTCAAAATCGCGCATGT
>DATCQI010000077.1:0-3744 GCA_036569545.1 Rugosibacter sp.
GCCGTAGCTGGCGTGAGCTTCACCAAAGGCTGCTATCCGGGACAGGAAATTGTCGCCCGCACGCATTATCTAGGCAAGGTGAAGCGCCGCATGATGCGTGCCCGGCTCGCAAATCTGGCTGCTCCCGGCACCCACGTTTATGCGCCGGAAACTGGCGACCAGCAGTGTGGCTCACTGGTCAGCATCGCTCCCTCGCCGGAGGGTGGATTTGAATGTCTGGTCAGCGTGCAAAGTAGCGCCGTTGCAGCAGGCGAAGTGCATCTTGGCGCACCGAATGGCGAACGGCTGACTTTCCTGCCCCTGCCCTATTCGCTTGATTGATATGACAATTGATTAACCGCTTGTTTAAACAATGTGCCTGATTCTCATCGCCTGGCAGGCTCACCCCGACTATCCATTGGTCATTGCCGCCAACCGCGACGAGTTTTTCGCCCGCCCCACTGCTGCCGCAGACTTCTGGCAAGAATCTCCGCAGGTGCTGGCCGGGCGAGACTTGCAGGCAGGCGGCACCTGGCTCGGCGTCACGCGTAGCGGTCGTTTTGCAGCACTGACGAATTACCGCGATCCGGCACAAAACCGCCCATTGCCATCACGCGGCGCACTGGTGGCGGATTTTTTGGCGGGAAGCGCAACGTCGGAAGATTATCTCGCCCGCATCGCCGCTAGCGGCATCAATTACAACGGCTACAACCTGCTGCTCAGTGATGGCCAGTCACTGTGGTGGGCGTCGAATGTGAGTGGCGAACAGCGTTCGCTGATGCCTGGCATTTACGGTGTATCAAACGATCTGCTCGACACACCCTGGCCAAAAGTCGGCGCTGGCAAGACGGCGCTAATCCGAGCTATCGATTGTTTACCCGACGACCAAGCCCTATTTGATTTGCTACAGAACGACACCATCCATCCCGATGAACATCTGCCTGCCACCGGCGTACCGCAAGAATGGGAACGCCTGCTCTCAGCTGCCTTTGTCAAATCACCCACGTATGGCACACGCAGTTCGACAGTGTTTTATCAGCGCAATGATGGCTGGCTGGCGTTCGATGAGCAAACCTGGCTCACCGGAACACAACGTGATGCACGAGTACGGTATCGGTTTACTGTTACAGGCTAATCAGGCGTTATGCACCGCCGCATCAGTCGATGCGGAATGCCTGCTTCCATGAACTCCGGGCCTTCAGCAACGAAGCCAAGTTTTGCGTAAAAGCCCACCGCGCGCGTTTGGGCGTGGAGCAGCAGGTTGTGGTGGTTTTGTCGCGCTGCCTCTTCAATCAGCCGCTCCATCAGCGCGCGGCCGACATCTTTGCCACGCCAGTCGGTGGCTACCGCCATGCGGCCGATATGGCTGTCCGGCAGCAGGCGACCGGTGCCGATCACTGCGCCCGTGCTGTCGCGGGCGACGACATGTCGGCTCACTGCATCGAATTCATCCCATTCCAGCGCCAAGGGCACGCCCTGCTCGGCGACGAATACGGCTTCGCGCAACGGGCGGGCCAGCGCGCCCAGCTCATCCCATGTGCCACTGGTGAGGCCAAATTCAACAATATTCACCGGCGTATACACCGGCACCTGGTCGAACAGTTCGATGATGTCTTTATTCCGCATGCGCACGCAGCCGATCGAGCCGGGCGTGCCCATGGCTACGCTATCGGGCGAGCCGTGGATGTAGATGTAGCGGCGCATGGTGTCGACAGTGCCCAGCCGGTTTTTGCCCGGCTCGGTGCCGGATAGCCACAGGATGCGCGTCAAAATCCAGTCGCGATTGGGGAATTGCTTGGCCAGCTCGGGCGACCAGATTTCACCGGTTGGCCGACGGCGGACGAAGACCGTATTTTCTGCCATGTTCGCCGTCTCGTCAGCGCTTTGCGTCCTTCCAGGAACTTTTGCTCGAATGATGTGCCGCCCACGTGGCGTGCAAAAGCTTCCAAACTGTTCGCCAGCCCCTTTTTTGGCTGTAGAGACGCTATAACGGTGCAGGAGCATTCCGCTATCATCAAAAAGCTCCAGTGTCTGCTGCGACAAGCTAATGCGGATGTGCATCCTAAACGAACTCCGTGCGATGGCGGCGTGCAGAGAAAAAGCTCGACAGCAGTTGTCCGCATTCTGCGCCAAGCACCCCGCCAGTAATTTCGGCATGATGGTTCAAGCGCGTCTCGCTGAACAAATTCAGCACACTACCCGCCACGCCGGTTTTCGGGTCCGTTGCACCAAACACCACACGCGATATGCGTGCATGCATCATCGCTCCGGCGCACATCAAGCACGGTTCCAGCGTGACATACAGCATTGCGCCCGGCAGCCGGTAATTGCCTACCTGCGCTGCCGCATCGCGCAATGCCATGACTTCAGCATGCGCCGTCGGGTCATTGCGGACAATCGGCTGGTTAAATCCACGACCGATAATCTGCCCGTCCAGTACCACTACCGCACCAACCGGCACTTCGCCCGCCGCACCTGCTTCGCGTGCCAGTCTCAATGCTTCGGTCATCCATAACTCATCATCCATGCGCGAATTATGCCGACAAATAGGCTTTTGGGTTGCGCTAATGCCAGCATTGCTGCCAGATAGCCAGTAAACTCCACATAATTGAATCGCTACTGAATCACTTTCGAGGTATCACGTGAAAACTCCCGAGCTTTTAGCCCCTGCGGGCTCCCTGAAAATGACGCGCACGGCGCTGGATTTTGGTGCCACCGCCATCTATGCTGGCCAGCCGCGCTATTCCATGCGCGTGCGCAACAATGATTTCGGCAAGATTGACAACATGGCTGCAGGCATTGCACTAACGCATGAGCGTGGCGGCAAGTTTTATGTGGTGAGCAATATCGTGCCGCACAACGCCAAGATCAAAACCTATCTGGCCGACATGGCACCGGTGATTGCCTTAAAGCCTGATGCACTGATCATGGCCGACCCAGGGCTCATGCTGATGATTCGCGAAACCTGGCCGGAGATGCCGATTCACCTGTCGGTGCAGGCCAACACGGTAAACTACGCGGCGGTGCGCTTCTGGCACAGCATGGGCGTTTCGCGCGTGATTTTATCGCGCGAATTATCCATCGACGAGATTGCCGAAATTCGCCAGCAATGCCCGGAAATGGAGCTCGAAGTTTTCGTCCATGGCGCGCTGTGCATCGCCTATTCCGGTCGTTGCCTGCTCTCTGGCTATTTCAATCACCGCGACCCGAACCAGGGTAGTTGCACCAATTCCTGCCGCTGGGATTACAAGGTGCTGCCCGCCAAAACAGATGGCGCGGGCGATATCAGCTTGCTGCATCCCCGGCCCGCTACGATTCCCGTCGTCAACGCGGCGGATAGCAGCTGCTGTAAAAGCACGCAGCCGACAGAAAGCCTCACCAAAATGGTCAACCGGCCGGATGAAGATGCCTGGCTGATCGAAGAAGCCATGCGTCCCGGCCAGTTGATGCCGATTGAAGAAGATGAGCACGGCACCTACATCCTCAACTCGAAAGACTTGCGCGCGATTGAATATGTCGCGCAACTGACCGAGCTGGGCATTGATTCGCTAAAGATTGAAGGCCGTACCAAATCACCCTATTATGTCGCGCGCACCTGCCAATCCTATCGTCAGGCGATTGATGACGCCGTGGCTGGTCGGCCATTCAATCCGCGTCTGGTGGGCGACCTCGACGGCTTGGCGAACCGCGGCTACACCGCTGGTTTTTATGATCGTCACCCTGACCGGGAGCACCAAAACTATCTCGCGAGCCATTCTGACTCCA
>DATCQI010000078.1:0-4203 GCA_036569545.1 Rugosibacter sp.
CAGCTTCATCAAACAGTCCTTCCTTTGCCTGAATGAATACTTCCGGCTGACCAAGGGTTGGTACGTTCAAATACGCGAGAATATTGCGTAGGTGCTGTTGCGCCAAGGCTGTACCGATGGCGCCGACTGAAATGCCCAATACACCTGCAGGTTTACCTGCCCAAGCGTTTTGGCCATACGGGCGAGAAGCATGGTCAAGCGCATTTTTGAGGACGCCGGGAACCGATCGGTTGTATTCAGGAGTCACAAATAGCAAACCTTGCGACGCTGTAATTTCGGCTTTCAGTCGCTTGACTGGATCGGTCGGATTTTCGTCGTCATCCTGGTTGTAAAGCGGCAAGTCTCCAATATGTATTTGCCTGAACGAGAACTCTGGCGGCGCCAATTTCACAATCGCGCCTGCCAGTTTGCGATTAAATGAATCCCGACGAAGACTGCCGACGATAACTGCGATTTGGTATTGGCGCATGGTAACTCCCTATAAAAACCCTGATTCACTACATTTCACAAATAACATCAGCATGGATCGACCTTGATCTGGCAGCTATCGAGTTGCTACTCATGCATTCTCGGATCAACGCTTGATGCGGGAAATTTTTGTACCTTCGATGCTCAGGCTTGCCATGAGCCCCTGTTGGTCAAAAATGAAGGCATAAGCGTCATCTTTGAGGGTTGAGGTTGATAGATTTTTGGCAACCCCTTCATTCACCGCGACTACGGTTGGGCCTACGCCAAATTCCCATCCCTTCGTTTTTTCTAGATATTTCACGGCCTTGTCGGTCATGAGGAATACGACGTAACCGTAAGACTCGGCACCGGCTTGCCAGCCCCAGGAAGCGGAAACTGAATTGTAGTAGCCGACTAGATGTGCACCCTGGGTTAATACACCTTCACCATAACTGCCGCCAAACACGAGTCCAGCTTTGACGATATGGGGAAATACCAAAACCGCCTTTGCTTTTTTGCCAATGCTTTCAGCCACAGGATTGGATTTGTACAAGATTTGCAGTGCCTGGGCAGCATCCTTGTTCAGATCTTCTGCAGTAGCCGCATGCGCAGGACTACTGATGAGTGCACTGAGCGAAAATGCAGCCGTCATCACAAAAATTAAATTACGTAAAGCATGTCGTATGGCGATCATTTTGCTTTCCTTTAGTGGTAAGTGATACAGATCTCGTTTTCGATTTGCAACTGATATGTTGTGAAGACTGAACCCCACATGTTTTTATGATCTGCTAATTATTTGGGCTATTCCGTGCGCTACCGAACAAAAGATAGTGGCATGGGTGATAGGGCATAGGAGAGAAGATCAGCGATTTTAGCGACCCACGGACTAGACAAACAAACGTAACCAAAGCACAAATCGTCAGAATCCCGAGGTATCAACAATTCACTGTAGATCTGACCAGCTTACTGATAAAGATCGCACTGCGTAAGCGAAAGTTTATTCACGCTACGTGTGCTGGCGCACTGATCAGAAATAATCATAGGGAGATGATGCAGATGTCGAATGTCGGGCAGATACAAGAGAACGAAATGCCAAAACAAAGTGGGAACGAATGTCTTCGCGAATGCATGAAGGCAGTGTGTTCGCTTTGCGCCGACGCTTGTAGCGGTATGGCTCAATAATTCCCAAACCCTCACTAAAGTAAAGGAGAAAACATGAAACGCGAAATATTCAAACACATCCGGGCACTGTGTTTTGTCCCAGTGACTGCGCTTTACCTTGTGTCAGCAGCACATGCGCAGACATCTCCATCCGAGGTGCCTTCCGCAATTATGCCCCTGGGGCACCTCCAGAAAGGCATGAGTGGGTTGAATGACATGAAGCAATTAATGATAACGGGAATGGACAGTATGCAGAAGATGGAGATGTCCGGCAACATCGATAAAGACTTCGCGATGATGATGAAGATGCATCACCAGCAAGGTGTGGAGATGGCACAAATGGAACTTGAACATGGCAAATCACCTGCGATGAAAGCCGTGGCAAGACAGATCATTGCAGCCCAGAAAAAGGATATCGCCCGGTTCGACCAGTGGCTCGCCCAGCAGAAGTGAATGCGTCAGCGACGTGATGCATGCCGCGTGCCGCATGGTGACGTTATTTACCAAGGAGATTGAATATGAGTAAAGAAAAGACAACGAGCAAATCCGAAAAACGCAAACAGGGTTCAGCTCAGAACGCAAACAACACGAATAGCGCCGTCGGCGGCGAGCTTCACCAGATTGCCGGTGGAGAACACCCCGCGCTTACCACGAACCAGGGTGTTGAGCTCGCCGATAATCAAAACTCGCTCAAGGCCCATCCACGCGGCCCTACGCTGCTGGAGGATTTTATCCTTCGCGAAAAAATCACCCATTTCGATCACGAGCGTATTCCTGAGCGTATTGTTCACGCGCGTGCGACGGGTGTGCATGGATTCTTCGAGTTGACCGCCTCGTTGAAACAATACACCACCGCCAGGATACTCACCAAGATAGGCGAGAAGACCCCCGTGTTTACTCGCATATCGACCGTCGCAGGTGGCGCGGGATCGGTCGACACCCCGCGTGACGTACGCGGCTTTGCCGTCAAGTTTTATACCCAGGAAGGCAACTGGGACCTGGTCGGCAATAACGTCCCGGTTTTCTTTATTCAGGATGCAATAAAATTTCCCGACCTCATTCATGCCGTAAAGATGGAGCCCGACCGCGGCTTTCCGCAATCGGCGACGGCGCACGACACATTCTGGGATTTTATTTCGCTCACGCCAGAATCCATGCACATGGTGATGTGGATCATGTCGGATCGCACCTTGCCCCGCTCACTGCGCATGATCGAAGGCTTTGGGGTGCACAGTTTCCGGCTGATTAACGCCGCCGGAGAATCGACTTTCGTCAAATTCCACTGGCGCCCCAAGCTCGGCTTGCAGTCCACGATTTGGGATGAGACCGTCAAGATTTCAGGCGCTGATCAAGACTTCCATCGTCGCGATATGTTCGAGGCCATCGCAGCCGGCAATTTCCCTGAATGGGAATTCGCGGTGCAGCTTTTCACGCAGGAGGAAGCCGATACATTCCCATTCGATCATCTGGACGCAACCAAGCTGATTCCCGAAGAACTGGTGCCTTTGAAAGTGATCGGCCGCATGGTGTTGGATCGTTGGCCGAACAATTTCTTCGCGGAAACCGAGCAGGTTGCTTATTGTCCTTCGCATGTTGTGCCGGGCATCGATTTTTCGAATGACCCATTGCTGCAAGGCCGTTTATTCTCGTATCTCGATACGCAGTTGTCGCGCCTGGGTTCGCCCAATTTTCACCAAATTCCGGTCAACGCACCTAAGTGCCCGTTCGCTAACCATCAACGCGACGGCCACATGCAAATGGCGCAGCCGGCGGGCCGTGTCTCGTATGAGCCCAACTCTTTGTCGGAGAACTCGCCACGCGAAACACCCAAGGGCTTTCACAGCGCCGCAGTCACGGAAACCGGCGAGAAAGGCCGCATCCGGGCCGAGAGCTTTGCCGACCACTACAGCCAGGCGCGGCAGTTCTACCTTAGTCAAACTCCGTATGAGCAGGCACACATTGCTTCGGCGTTAGTGTTTGAACTTTCCAAGCTCGAACATGTGCATGTGCGTGAAGCGATGGTCGGTCACTTGCAGCATATCGAAGCAGATCTCGCCAATCGGGTCGCCGCAGGTCTTGGGTTCGACAAAATGCCCCGTGCGCCGACAGCTGCAGCACCAGTGCAGGAGATGAAACCGTCGCCCGCATTGCAGATCATCGGCAAGATGAAAGACACGCTGATAGGACGCGCGATTGGCATCTTGATCGCGGATGGTTCAGACGGCGCTGTCATCAAGAGGATTAAAAAAGCCGCGACCGATGCGGGTGCCAGCGTGAAAATTGTTGCCCCCAAAGTGGGCGGCGCCAAACTTGCCGATGGTTCGATGCTCGCGGCTGACGGACAACTAGCGGGTACGCCTTCGGTGCTATTTGATGCGATTGCCGTCATCCTCTCTGATGCAGGCGCAAAGGCACTGTCGACGGAAGGTGCGGCAATCGATTTCGTGCGTGATGCCTTCGGTCATCTCAAAGCCATCGCCGTTGACCAGGGCGGCCAGACACTTTTGAAAGTAGCAAATGTCGGACACGACGCAGGTGTCGTGGATACCAACGACCAAGACGGGTTTATTGCAGCGGCAAAGACACGTCAATGGG
>DATCQI010000079.1:0-24080 GCA_036569545.1 Rugosibacter sp.
AATACCTAACTTTCCCCATAAAAAAACCCCCTCAAGGTATGAGCTTGAGGGGGTTTTACAAGGGGAGTCTGGCGTTGACCTACTTTCTCGCACGGTGAAGTGCAATATCATTGGCGCAGAGGCGTTTCACGGTCCTGTTCGGGAAGGGAAGGGGTGGTTCCACCTCGCTATGGACACCAGACTTAAAGGGGGTGTGTCGGGTATTGGCTCACTCGCCGGTCCGGCACACATGATTCGAAAGAAGTAAAAGCATGCACAAATCAGCCAGGCTGACATGTTGCGAAATGAAGGTTGTCATTGTAACGACTTGATATTGGTTACAGCCCTGCGCAGTTCAATGCGCAGGAACGCTAACAGTACTGAAGCTTACTGTTATAGGGTCAAGCCTCACGGGCAATTAGTACAGGTTAGCTTAACGCATTGCTGCGCTTCCACACCCTGCCTATCAACGTCCTGGTCTTGGACGACCCTTTAGGGGGATTAAATCCCCGGGATATCTCATCTTGAGGCGAGTTTCCCGCTTAGATGCTTTCAGCGGTTATCTCTTCCGAACTTAGCTACCCGGCGATGCGACTGGCGTCACAACCGGTACACCAGAGGTTCGTCCACTCCGGTCCTCTCGTACTAGGAGCAGGCCCCCTCAAATATCCAGCGCCCACGGCAGATAGGGACCAAACTGTCTCACGACGTTTTAAACCCAGCTCACGTACCACTTTAAATGGCGAACAGCCATACCCTTGGGACCGACTACAGCCCCAGGATGTGATGAGCCGACATCGAGGTGCCAAACTCCGCCGTCGATATGAACTCTTGGGCGGAATCAGCCTGTTATCCCCAGAGTACCTTTTATCCGTTGAGCGATGGCCCTTCCATACAGAACCACCGGATCACTATGACCTGCTTTCGCACCTGCTCGACTTGTGGGTCTCGCAGTCAAGCCTTCTTTTGCCATTGCACTATGAGCACGATGTCCGACCGTGCTTAGAAGACCTTCGTACTCCTCCGTTACTCTTTGGGAGGAGACCGCCCCAGTCAAACTGCCTGCCATGCACGGTCCCCGATCCGGATTCACGGACCAAGGTTAGAACCTCAACGACACCAGGGTGGTATTTCAAGGTTGGCTCCACGCGATCTAGCGACCACGTCTCAATGCCTCCCACCTATCCTACACAAGTCCCGTCAAAGTCCAATGCAAAGCTGCAGTAAAGGTTCATGGGGTCTTTCCGTCTAGCCGCGGGTAGATTGCATCTTCACAAACATTTCAACTTCGCTGAGTCTCAGGAGGAGACAGTGTGGCCATCGTTACGCCATTCGTGCAGGTCGGAACTTACCCGACAAGGAATTTCGCTACCTTAGGACCGTTATAGTTACGGCCGCCGTTTACTGGGGCTTCGATCAAGAGCTTGCACCCCATCAATTAACCTTCCAGCACCGGGCAGGCGTCACACCCTATACGTCGGCTTTCGCCTTTGCAGAGTGCTGTGTTTTTATTAAACAGTCGCAGCCACCGATTCTCTGCGGCCTCATCGTGCTTCATCCGCGAGGGACTACACACTACCGAGGCATACCTTCTCCCGAAGTTACGGTATCAATTTGCCGAGTTCCTTCTCCTGAGTTCTCTCAAGCGCCTTAGAATTTTCATCCTGCCCACCTGTGTCGGTTTGCGGTACGGTCGTTCACAGACTGAAGCTTAGAGGCTTTTCCTGGAAGCAGGGTATCACTCACTTCAGATCCGAAGATCCTCGTCATCACGCCTCAGCTAAGCCGTCCGGATTTGCCTAGACAGCACGCCTACACGCTTAAACCGGGACGTCCAACACCCGGCTGAGCTAACCTTCTCCGTCCCCCCATCGCATCTGTGATCGGTACGGGAATATTGACCCGTTTTCCATCGACTACGCCTTTCGGCCTCGCCTTAGGGGCCGACTCACCCTGCGCCGATGAACGTTGCGCAGGAAACCTTGGGCTTTCGGCGAGGGTGCTTTTCACACCCTTTATCGCTACTCATGTCAGCATTCGCACTTCTGATATCTCCAGCAGGGTTTACACCCCACCTTCGCAGACCTACAGAACGCTCCCCTACCATATTCTTACGAATATCCGCAGCTTCGGTGCATAGTTTGAGCCCCGTTACATCTTCCGCGCAGGACGACTCGATCAGTGAGCTATTACGCTTTCTTTGAAGGATGGCTGCTTCTAAGCCAACTTCCTGACTGTCTATGCCTTCCCACCTCGTTTTCCACTTAACTATGACTTGGGGACCTTAGCTGGCGGTCTGGGTTGTTTCCCTCTTGACGATGGACGTTAGCACCCACCGTCTGTCTCCCATGCTCGCACTTGCCGGTATTCGGAGTTTGCTATGGCGAAGTAGATCGCAATGACCCCTTCAACCATTACAGTGCTCTACCCCCGGCAGTGATACATGAGGCGCTACCTAAATAGCTTTCGGGGAGAACCAGCTATTTCCAGATTTGTTTAGCCTTTCACCCCTACCCACAGCTCATCCCCTAATTTTTCAACATTAGTGGGTTCGGACCTCCAGTGCGTGTTACCGCACCTTCATCCTGGCCATGGGTAGATCATCTGGTTTCGGGTCTACGCCCTGCAACTATGTCGCCCTTATCAGACTCGCTTTCGCTACGCCTCCCCTATTCGGTTAAGCTTGCTACAGAACGTAAGTCGCTGACCCATTATACAAAAGGTACGCAGTCACGGAACAAGTCCGCTCCCACTGTTTGTATGCATGCGGTTTCAGGATCTATTTCACTCCCCTCCCGGGGTTCTTTTCGCCTTTCCCTCACGGTACTAGTTCACTATCGGTCGATTACGAGTATTTAGCCTTGGAGGATGGTCCCCCCATCTTCAGACAGGATTTCACGTGTCCCGCCCTACTTGTCGCAAGCTTAGTCTCGCGCTCTGGTTTTCGCGTACGGGGCTATCACCCACTATGGCCAATCTTTCCAGACTGTTCCACTAACCAGTGCGTTATCTCTTGCAGGCTGCTCCCCGTTCGCTCGCCACTACTTGGGGAATCTCGGTTGATTTCTGTTCCTCCGGCTACTTAGATGTTTCAGTTCGCCGGGTTCGCCTCCACTGACCTATGTATTCAGTCAGGGATACTCCTTTCAGAGTGGGTTTCCCCATTCGGATATCTCCGGATCAAAGCTTGTTTGCCAGCTCCCCGAAGCTTTTCGCAGGCTACCACGTCCTTCATCGCCTGTAATCGCCAAGGCATCCACCACATGCACTTAGTCACTTGACCCTATAACGGTAAACTCCATTAACCTGGAATCCATTCATCATAAGCGCAACCAATATGCTACTTTTCCCGTTCCCAACGCCGGTTCAAAGGATTGGGAACAGGAAGATACAATCACAACCCATGTGCCACCCCTTCCAGGATGACACATCCATTTACTTTTACTTCTTCCGAATTTTTAAAGATCAAACAACCACTTACTCACATAATGCGTAATGACTGAGGGCTAAATTAGCAAATAACCTTCACTCATTGCACATCACTTAACAGTCACCTGACCCATACGCCCGCCGAGAGGCGATGGTGGAGGATGACGGGATCGAACCGTCGACCCCCTGCTTGCAAAGCAGGTGCTCTCCCAGCTGAGCTAATCCCCCGTAGTAATCACTAAAGCCGCCAGGATAAATCCCGCTTCTGCTTCTCTTCCCTGTCTCGCTTCTTGCCATTGCTGTCTGGTGGGTCTGGTTGGGCTCGAACCAACGACCCCCGCCTTATCAAGGCGGTGCTCTAACCAACTGAGCTACAGACCCGCTGTCTGGCTTAAACAACCGATAGGTTGTAGGTGCTCACCAAGCCTTTGCTCTAGAAAGGAGGTGATCCAGCCGCAGGTTCCCCTACGGCTACCTTGTTACGACTTCACCCCAGTCATGAACCCCACCGTGGTAAGCGCCCTCCTTGCGGTTAGACTACCTACTTCTGGTGGAACCCACTCCCATGGTGTGACGGGCGGTGTGTACAAGACCCGGGAACGTATTCACCGTGACATGCTGATCCACGATTACTAGCGATTCCGACTTCACGCAGTCGAGTTGCAGACTGCGATCCGGACTACGATCGGCTTTGTGAGATTAGCTCCCCCTCGCGGGTTGGCAACCCTCTGTACCGACCATTGTATGACGTGTGAAGCCCTACCCATAAGGGCCATGAGGACTTGACGTCATCCCCACCTTCCTCCGGTTTGTCACCGGCAGTCTCATTAGAGTGCCCAACTGAATGATGGCAACTAATGATAAGGGTTGCGCTCGTTGCGGGACTTAACCCAACATCTCACGACACGAGCTGACGACAGCCATGCAGCACCTGTGTTCCGGTTCTCTTTCGAGCACTCCCAAATCTCTTCAGGATTCCGGACATGTCAAGGGTAGGTAAGGTTTTTCGCGTTGCATCGAATTAATCCACATCATCCACCGCTTGTGCGGGTCCCCGTCAATTCCTTTGAGTTTTAATCTTGCGACCGTACTCCCCAGGCGGCCAACTTCACGCGTTAGCTACGGTACTAAGGAAGTCTCCTTCCCCAACACCTAGTTGGCATCGTTTAGGGCGTGGACTACCAGGGTATCTAATCCTGTTTGCTCCCCACGCTTTCGTGCATGAGCGTCAGTGTTAACCCAGGGGGCTGCCTTCGCCATCGGTGTTCCTCCACATCTCTACGCATTTCACTGCTACACGTGGAATTCCACCCCCCTCTGCTACACTCTAGCAACACAGTCACAAACGCAGTTCCCAGGTTGAGCCCGGGGATTTCACATCTGTCTTATGTCGCCGCCTGCGCACGCTTTACGCCCAGTAATTCCGATTAACGCTCGCACCCTACGTATTACCGCGGCTGCTGGCACGTAGTTAGCCGGTGCTTCTTCTGCAGGTACCGTCATTAGCAGACCGTATTAAAGCCTGCCGTTTCGTTCCTGCTGAAAGAGCTTTACAACCCGAAGGCCTTCTTCACTCACGCGGAATGGCTGGATCAGGGTTGCCCCCATTGTCCAAAATTCCCCACTGCTGCCTCCCGTAGGAGTCTGGACCGTGTCTCAGTTCCAGTGTGGCGGGTCGTCCTCTCAGACCCGCTACGGATCGTCGCCTTGGTGAGCCTTTACCCCACCAACTAGCTAATCCGATATCGGCCGCTCCAATCGCGCGAGGCCCTTGCAGGTCCCCCGCTTTCTCCCTCAGGACGTATGCGGTATTAGCTCTCCTTTCGGAGAGTTATCCCCCACGACTGGGTACGTTCCGATATGTTACTCACCCGTTCGCCACTCGCCACCAGGTTGCCCCGTGCTGCCGTTCGACTTGCATGTGTAAAGCATTCCGCCAGCGTTCAATCTGAGCCAGGATCAAACTCTTCAGTTTAATCTTGCTTGTTGTCTTACATTTGTCGCACTCAAACGAATCTTCGAGAATCAAACTTGCATCTGATTCTTTGTTTCTTCGTGTAAGTACTTGCTTCATTACATTTAGCTTAAAGCAGTAACAAATTCCATAGACCCGGCTTTTAACAGCCCACTCCATAAAACATGGCCCACTTCCTGTACAGGAAATCGACCCGCCGCCAATCCTTCGATTTAGACTGACCGCTTGCTACCACCACCAGCTCAGCAAGCACCTACACCTATCGGTTGTTTGGTTTTTAAAGATCTTCGCCCGTCCCGTCGTGCTCTTGTCGCTTCAGGTCCTGCAGGCTTCTCTACATGCAGCAGAGAGGCGAGATTATAGGTGCACTATTTATCCTTGTAAAGCGTTTTTGAACTTTTCTTTAGGGTTTTCTTTTTTTCTCCAAGAGAAAGCTGAACAAATAACCACAAGATTCAGAAGCAAACATTGATTGAAACAAAACGTGACGCGAACATCATTTTCATTGGAAATGAAGGCGGATTTTTGCCCATTCCATAGAAGAGTATGAGGGTGCATTTCGCTCGTACCTGACACACCTACCCCGTGACGAGTCATCCTCATTTCACGAATCAGTTAGTGATGCGGCACATGTGAACATCCACTCTACTTCCGTGGGAGAGCGGCCATTGCCTGCTTTGGGATACTGCGTTCGATTAACGCACAGAAAACACCACCCACGGTACCAGGCTCTCCATCTTCGTCAGAACCCCCTCTTCACCCGTTCGTCGGCCCATCTCATTCCCTCCAACGAGGTGTCGTTTACTTCATCTTGCTTCCTCATCTAATCAGACTCAATATTAAAGAATTCGTTCACGAGGTTGGAAACTTATTCAGTATTCTTCTAAATAACTTCAAATTTTAAACAAGAGTCACTTTCGCAAACTTTCGCTTACCCACCTGTAGCACAACTGTTTGACCCGGGGCTAATACAGAGTTTCTATCAGTAACCTTCTCACCATTAAGCCTTACGCCACCACCCTCAATCATACGGAGTGCGTCGGACGTACTTTGTGTAAGTCCCGCACCTTTAAGTACTTGCGCTATAGATCCACTTACGATACTGACTTCCAGCATGCTGTCCGGTAGCACTCCTTTTTGAAAGCGGGCCTCGAAATCTTCTAATGCTTTTTCTGCAGCCTTGGCTGAATAAAACCGAGTTACAATTTCTTGGGCAAGAGCGACTTTCGCATCACGTGGGTTTCGTCCATCATCAACTTCTCTTTTTAATCGAGCAATCGCTTCACTTCCCGTAAATGAAAGCAAAGTGAAGTACCTCCACATTAAGTTATCTGATATAGACATGAGTTTGCCAAATATTTCTTGCGGATGTTCAGTGATGCCTATGTAGTTATTCAATGACTTAGACATTTTATTTGCGCCGTCCAAACCCTCTAATAAAGGCATCATCAAAATACACTGGGGGGGCTGCCCATAGTGCCGTTGAAGCTCACGTCCTACAAGTAAATTAAATTTTTGGTCTACCCCCCCAAGCTCAACATCCGCACGCATTGCAACTGAGTCGTAGCCTTGGCAGAGTGGATAGAGGAATTCGTGAACCGCGATAGGCTGCCCAGCAGCATATCGCTTTGAAAAATCATCACGCTCCAACATCCGAGCAACTGTATGCTTTGCGGCCAACTGAATAACCCCCGCGGCACCGAGAGAATCAAACCATTTCGAGTTAAAACAAACTTCAGTTTTCTCTGGATCCAGTATTTTGAAAACCTGCTCACGATAAGTTTGCGCATTAGCTAAAATTTGGTCGCGAGTTAACGCGGGGCGCGTGGTATTTTTTCCTGTTGGATCACCGATCATGCCGGTAAAGTCGCCAATCAGAAACATCACGTGATGCCCCATTTCTTGAAAATGGCGCAACTTGTTGATGAGCACTGTATGACCTAAATGAAGATCTGCGGCTGTCGGGTCAAAGCCAGCCTTGATACGCAACGGGCGGCTGGCTTTGAGTTTCTCGACAAGCTCAGACTCAATCAATATCTCATGGGCACCACGTTTGATGTACGCAAGTTGGGATTCAATATCAATCATGGAGTAGGCGTCATAGGCGAAGTGGAGGGTCACTTTTTTAATAAAGTGGTAAAATTATGTTTTGCTGCAATCACTTAATTTAACAGTGCAAAAAACAGACTCTGAAATTCTATCGCAACTTGCCCTTGGCTTAACTACCCGCCCTCGACTATCTATTGCTGTTGTGGGCAGTGCGGTTTGTTTGTTTAGTGTGGCTTTCGCTTTTGCAACAATCACCCCACCTTCATTAAGCGACTTCAGCCAGCTGCAGAAGAGTGAATATCTCGCCCCTGCATTAACCTTGTTGGACTTTCCACAAAACCATCTGCTTTATGAAACTCGAATTCAGCGGGGTGATACACTGGACTCGTTACTGCAACGTTTAATGATTCACGATGCTTCGGCCTTGAGTTTTCTACATACCAATCAGCAGGCTCAACTCATTGCAAAGCAGTTGGATTCTCGCAAAAGTGTAGTAGCAAGCATTTCATCTTTAGGCAGCTTGCAATCATTAGCATTTCCGCTGGCTTCTGATTATGATCAGTTTCTTGTTATTGAGCGCCAAGGCGATCATTTTATTGTCAGTGAAAAATCATTCCCGTTAGAAAAGCAGATTGTGACGAAAGCAGCTGAAATAAGTCACTCACTTTTTGGCACCAGCGATGAAATGGAAATCCCTGAAAAAATTGCACTCCAGCTAACCGATATATTCGACAACGATATCGACTTTCAGCACGGCTTGCGCAAAGGTGATCGATTTTCAGTCGTTTATGAGATGTTTACTTATCGAGGTCGCCCTGTTAAAACAGGCCGAATTCTAGCTGCCGAGTTTCTAAATAATGGGGCAATTTATCGAGTCGCCTGGTTTTCATCCTCGACAGAGGGTAGCCATGGCGATTACTACACTGCAGATGGGAAAAGCATCCATAAAGATTTTTTACGCTCACCTTTAGAGTTCTCCCGGATTACTTCTGGATTTACAGAGTCACGCCTTCATCCTATATTAGCTAAATGGCGGGCCCACAAAGGAGTTGACTATGGCGCCCCGATTGGCACACAGGTTAAAAGCACAGCGGAGGGCATCATTGAGTTTGTGGGGCGTAAGGGGGGCTATGGCAATACCATTATTGTTCGCCACAAAAATAGCTATACAACACTCTATGGGCATCTTTCAGCTTTTGCTTCAGGAATGCGCCAAGGTCGCCGAGTAAATCAAGGTGATGTCATCGCTTACGTTGGTGCTACCGGCTTAGCAAGCGGCCCCCATCTGCATTACGAGCTCCGCATTAATGGTGCTTATAAAGACCCATTGAAAGTTGCTCTCCCCAATGCACAACCATTAAGTGCGACACAAAAGTCTGATTTTGAAAAATCAACTGCAGACTATTTTGCCAGCTTAAACATGCTTCAAAAATTTAATCTTGCACTGTCTGAATGAAAAAACACGGATTGTGCAACTTTTTATAGGCCTGATGTCGGGCACGAGCCTTGATGGCGTCGATGCCGTACTAGTTGACTTTTCTTCTAGCCAACCACAAACACTCGCTACAGCCTGGCTACCCTATTCAACTGCCTTGCGCGACCAAGCATTATTACTTCAGTCAGCCGGGAATAATGAACTGCATACAACAGCCCTATTCGCTAACGATTTAGCACGACTTTATGCTCAAGCAGTTGAAGACGTACTCGCGAAAACAGCCATAACGGCCGATCAAGTAATCGCCATTGGTTGTCATGGACAAACCGTCAGACATCAACCTGACGCCGGGTATAGCTTGCAGATCAACAACCCTGCCCTACTCGCCGAATTAACTAAAATTACCGTTGTCGCTGATTTTCGTAGCCGCGATATCGCCGCTGGAGGGCAAGGAGCCCCCTTAGTTCCCGCCTTTCATGCCGAAGTTTTTAGCTCGCCTACTCAACATCGCGTGGTTCTAAATATTGGCGGATTTGCTAATTTAACCGATCTCAATCCGGCAGGCCCGATTCGAGGCTTTGACTGTGGGCCGGGCAATGTATTGATGGATGCATGGATTGGCGTCTTACAGGGGGCTCAATATGACAAAGGAGGCTATTGGGCTAGTAAAGGAGTGGTTTCAACCATTCTCCTAGAAAGGTTGATGGCGGATAAGTTTTTTCATGCACCACCCCCAAAAAGCTGCGGGCGAGACGGCTTTAACATGTCTTGGCTTTCCCGGTTCCTGAGTGGCAATGAACGTCCAGAGGACGTTCAAGCCACTTTGACGGAACTTACAGCACTGACGTCAGCGCAAGCTATTCTCCAGTGGTGCGGTCATCCGGATGAGGTTTTCGTCTGTGGAGGCGGGGTTCATAACGCAATGTTAATGACCCGCCTGCAGCACCATCTCCCCAGTTGCCGTATCGCCAGCACCGACTTTTTGGGGCAACCGCCTGACTGGGTCGAAGCAGTCGCTTTCGCTTGGCTAGCATGGCGTACTACTAAAGGATGCGCAAGTAACTTACCTGCCGTTACCGGGGCCCGTGGTCTCCGAATCCTTGGTGCGATCTACCCCGCCTAAGCCTTAATTCGGCTCTAGTTCGCTATGCACTCGTCTGAAAAATAAGCTATCTGCACGATAGTCGACTAAAGTGAAAATGAGGATCCGCAACCGCAAGTACTAGTTGCATTGGGGTTTTTAATCACAAATTGCGAACCTTCCAAACCTTCGCTGTAATCAATTTCAGCGCCCACCAAATATTGATAACTCATCGGATCAATAAGGAGTGTCACTCCATCTTTATTAAGTGCAGTGTCGTCGTCATTAACAACTTCATCAAAGGTGAAGCCATATTGAAACCCTGAGCACCCCCCGCCAGAGACGAAAACACGCAGTTTCAACTCTGGATTACCTTCCTCATCAATCAGCTCTTTGACTTTTTTCGCCGCATTATCCGTAAAGTTAAATGGCGCGGGCATATCTATTACTGCGTTCATGGTGTTCTCCTATAAAACATATGTCAAGAATAGCATATGTGTACAAGTTAATATTTCAAATGCCTCTATTTTGCGCCTGATGCCAACTTTAGCTCAACAGTCTTGCCAATCAATTCCTGATAGATCGAGCAACCTTGAACAATAGCACCGAGATGAATTTAAATTCATCGAATAATCGACATCACTCATGACCCGCACTTTTGATTAAAGTTCCGAAGAGTCGGCGACTTTTACTGGACCGGTAATAGTGCCATTAGTCATTAAATGGGAGGCCGCCACCTCCCTTTCAAGTTTCGCGTGTTCACTAACACTAGCATTGCCGCCTGACCTGGTTGCTTGTAAATATTTTTTTTAACCGCCCCCTCTATACGCAACCCACCTGTAAAAAATATCCCTAGTAACGCTTGTTCCTGTACTGATTAAAGTATCAATCAGTATTAAGGGTTTCTTTATTTTCTCATTAAAAACAGCCATCACTCCTCGTAATGTTAGCCGAATCAGTTTGTTTTATTGCACCACTGGCTTGTCTTGTAAGCCCCTCCTGGATCAATCGCATCTCAATGCGCTGAAGGCATTGAGAGCTCACCACCGACTTACCACTCGACACAGCGGCAATAAGAGATGATGGGCCATAATCTCAAACGAGGTACGCCGCCGCCGAGTCATTACGGAAATACAGGAATATGTGACAGGCCTGCGCGTTCATCAAACCCAGACATGATATTCATGTTCTGTACCGCTTGTCCTGCCGCACCTTTGACGAGATTATCAATAACCGAAAGTACAACCAACACATTCCCCTCTTGTGGGCGATGAATTGCTATCCGACAGGTATTTGCGGCTCGTACCGAGCGAGTGTCGGGATGTGAGTTTGGCGGCAGCACGTCGACAAAAGGCTCGTCAGCGTAGCGATTTTCAAATAACTGCTGAAAATCAACTTCACAGGTAATCCGAGCATAAAGAGTTGCATGAATACCACGAATCATTGGAGTCAAATGAGGGACAAAGGTTAGTCCAACAGGCACACCAGCTGCACGCGCGAGACCCTGTTGAATTTCAGGCAGATGGCGGTGTCCAGAAACCCCATAAGCCTTGAAATTATCTGCCGTCTCAGAAAATAACGACGAAACTTCAGCTTTTCGGCCAGCACCGGAAATGCCAGACTTAACGTCAGCAATCAATGTACTCAAATCAACACATCCCGATTCAACCAAAGGCAAAAATCCAAGCTGCGTTGCCGTTGGGTAACAGCCAGGATTTGCAATCAGTCTGGCGTGCTGAATAGCAGATCGATTCACTTCAGGCAACCCGTAGATTGCCTCTGCAACCAATTCAGGGCTGACATGCTTCATGCCATACCACTTCTCCCATTCAACGATATTTTGGATGCGAAAATCCGCTGCCAGATCAATTACCCTGACCCCCGCATTGAGTAACTGTGAGGCCTGCTTCATGGCAATCCCATTGGGCGTGGCAAAGAAAACAATGTCGCAAGCCGCCAGTGGCGCATCCTTCGGGTCACTGAACCTCAGGTCGACTAAGCCACGCAGACTAGGAAACAACTCTGCGGCAAGGATTCCCGCGTCTCCTCGCGAAGTAATTGCCGACAACTCAACCTCGGGATGCTGAGCAAGCAACCGCAAAAGCTCAACCCCTGTGTACCCTGTGCCCCCCACAATACCCACCTTGATCATACTTTGCCCTCAGCACTCCTGAAAAGAAGAATGGTAACGCTTTAAAGTGACCTGCAGAAACAAAAAAACCGCCCAAAGGCGGTTTTTTTGTTTCTGCAGAAGCTTAACGCTTCGAAAACTGCTTGCGACGACGCGCCTTGCGGAAACCAACCTTTTTACGTTCAACTTCACGTGCATCACGTGTAACAAACCCAGCACTAGACAATGCAGGCTTGAGGGTTGCGTCATATTCAATCAAAGCACGCGTAATACCATGCCGCACAGCGCCGGCTTGGCCAGACTCACCGCCACCTGTGACATTGACAAGAATATCAAAGGTTGTCATATGTTGAGTCAGCTCGAGTGGCTGACGGACAACCATACGACCTGTTTCACGCGAAAAAAATGTATCGACCGGCTTATCGTTTACAACAAACTGACCGCTTCCGGTACGGAGAAAAACACGCGCAATAGCCGTCTTCCGACGACCAGTGCCATAATATTGAGTAACTGCCATAGGGACTCCTTGGTTTTCAGGCGCTTAAATATCAAGCGGCTTGGGTTGCTGTGCGGCATGCGGATGATCCACTCCCGCATAACATTTCATTTTTTTCAGCATAGCATAGCCCAGCGGGCCCTTTGGCAACATACCCTTGACTGCTTTTTCAAGCACTCGGTCAGGGAACCGTTGTTGCAGCTTATTGAAGCTAGTCTCATAAATTCCGCCCGGGTATCCGGTATGCCGAAAATATTTTTTATCCTGAGCCTTATTACCCGTCACGCGAAGTTTTTCAACATTGACGACGACGATGTAGTCACCCGTATCAACGTGAGGGGTATAAATTGCTTTATGCTTGCCACGCAAACGACGTGCGATTTCAGCAGCCAAGCGGCCAAGCACCTTATCCGCCGCATCAACGACGAACCAGTCATGCTGTACCTCATGCGGTTTGGCAGAAAATGTTTTCATTCTTTTCCCTTACTTGCTCTTTACTTGCATTAATAAGCCAGCGAGCGCTGCATGGGTTCAACCCAAATAAACAGGCGCTTTACGGACAGCCGTATATTCTAATCAATCTGCAGGGGAAGTGTCAAACGAGTTTTACCTAAAGCGAGGATCACACCAAAGCTTCCTGCGGAATCACTTGATGGCACAACGTCGGACGCTCAATGTTTATTTTTAAAGTAACTGGTTGGATCAGCCACATGAGCGAAAGAAAAACCTTCTTTTCTTAACCGGCAAGCATCGCATATGCCACATGCACGACCGGCTTCGTCAGCCTGGTAACACGATACGGTCAGTCCGTAATCGACTCCTAGCTGTATGCCTGTCTTAATGATTTGAGCTTTGCTCATAGAAATCAGCGGCGCATGAATCGTGAGCACAGCACCTTCTACCGCCGCTTTGGTCGCCAAATTAGCTAAATTTTCAAATGCATGAATAAATTCGGGGCGGCAATCCGGATAACCAGAATAATCAATCGCATTGACTCCAACAAAAATATCTCGGGAATCTAAAATCTCGGCCCATGCCAATGCAAGCGAAAGCATAATGGTGTTGCGCGCCGGAACATACGTAATGGGCACACCAGGCTGCACGCCGGCAATAGGCACAGCAATCGAAGTATCAGTCAGCGCCGAGCCACCCAACTGCCCCAAGTCCAGCTTGAGTACTCGATGTGCTGTAGCGCCTAGAGCCTTTGCCACACGCCCCGCAGCAAGCAACTCAGAGCTGCTGCGTTGCCCATAGTCGAGCGATAAACAATGGCAAGCGAAGCCTTGCTGTCTTGCCAAGGCCAGCACTGTTGCCGAATCCAAACCACCAGAAAGAAGAATAACTGCATTTTTCATGGACGCAATCTTAACAAAGGAGCACGGTTATAGCTGCTCTATAATTCATAATCTTTTCTATTTAGACTTAAGCAATGACCAAGAAAGTGTTCATACGTACCTTCGGCTGCCAGATGAATGAATATGATTCCGACAAAATGGCCGATATTCTCGCGGGGACAGAAGGCGCCATTCGAACGGATAGCCCTGAAGACGCGGATATTTTGCTCTTTAATACCTGCTCGGTCCGCGAGAGAGCACAAGAAAAAGTATTTCACGATCTAGGTCGCATTCAGCATCTGAAAAAACTCAATCCCAACCTCATTATTGGTGTGGGTGGCTGTGTCGCTAGCCAGGAAGGCGAGACGATTGTCAAGCGGGCACCCTATGTTGATGTGGTCTTTGGGCCGCAAACTCTGCATCGCCTGCCAGAAATGATCACTGCACGCCGTGCAACGGGAATGCCGCAAGTTGACATTACGTTCCCCGAAATTGAAAAATTTGATCACTTACCTGCAGCCCGCACAGACGGCGCTTCTGCTATGGTTTCTATCATGGAAGGCTGTTCAAAATACTGCACTTTTTGTGTCGTGCCTTACACGCGAGGAGAAGAAATTTCCCGGCCATTCACTGATGTTTTAACTGAAATTTCCGGCCTTGTCGCTCAAGGTGTCAGCGAAATTACCCTGCTGGGACAAAATGTTAACGCGTATCGCGGCCCCATGAATGATGGTGACACCGCGGATTTGGCATTTCTTATTGAAACCATCGCTGAAATTGAAGCGCTTCAGCGTATTCGCTTTACAACATCGCATCCGCGTGAAGTCACACAGCGCCTGATCGACGTTTACCACAACGTACCAAAACTGGTATCCCATTTGCATTTACCCGTTCAATCCGGCTCAGACCGCATATTGTCAGCAATGAAGCGGGGTTACACCGTGTTGGAATATAAATCGCTGGTGCGAAGACTAAAATCTGCACGCCCTAATCTATCGCTCTCATCCGACTTTATTGTCGGCTTCCCTGGAGAAACCGACGAAGACTTTGAGAAAACAATGCAGCTAGTGGGCGACCTCGACTTCGACAACAGCTTCTCCTTTCTATACAGCGCGCGTCCAGGAACACCCGCCGCCGGAATGAGCGACCTCACACCACTGGATGTGAAGGCAAGCCGATTAAAGCGCCTGCAAAAAAAGATAGCGCTACAAGGCATGGCACAAAGCGAAGCGATGGTCGGCAGTGTGCAACGGATTTTGGTAGAAAGACACGCTCGCAAAGATGTCCGAGAGCTCGCTGGGCGAACTGAAAATAATCGTGTCGTTAATTTCGCTGGCGATGACCGATTTTTAGGGCGGCTGATTGATGTCCGCATCACTGCAACATGCCCGAACAGCTTGCGCGGTGAAGTTGCTTAGCCATCGCGAATTAGTCGCAATACCTCTTCATGCCGCATGTATTCGCCGTCTTGCCAACACCGACTTTTTGGTGAATGACTGGTACATTGATATAAAAATCTCCAGGGCCAAAACAAAGGGCGCAAAGGGCGACTCGGACTCCTTGGCTTATCGTGATGAATCTTTGCAAGAAATGGCCCATACACCACACCAGCATCAAAAAAAGAAAAGAAAAAGCCTATCCCTGATCAAATCAGGGATAGGCTTTAAATATTTTCAGGATCAAAAACTAGCGACTCTGATAATACTTTGACTGTCTATCAGACGGTCGGCATTTCAAACAACAGACATTAAGCGCGCTGAATGTTTGAAGCTTGCTTGCCTTTAGGGCCTTGGACCACGTCGAAAGATACTTTGTCGCCTTCTTTCAGCGACTTGAATCCTGCCATATTGATGGCGGAGAAATGAGCGAAAAGGTCTTCGCTGCCATCATCAGGGGTAATAAAGCCAAAACCTTTGGCGTCGTTGAACCATTTTACTGTACCAGTTGCCATGTAACTATTCCTTAATCAAAACGAACGAATCGGCCACCGCTGCGGGCTACAAGAGAGGAGAAACCGCACCCCGGCCGGGGCATGTTTAACACTTAAGCTCAAAAGCGCTAAGATAATCTTTAAAATCAAAACATGCCATAAAACTTCTACAGACAGAAAGAATTTCAAAAGACACTAAGCAAAACATAAGCTAAACACGGTGTGCGTTTTACCTTCTAAATTTCTCCGCGTCAACAACTTTTTACGTTCTTTCTCGCTATTTGCTACTTTATTTCTGATCAGCCCATCTGCCTAGCATGTAAAACCTCTTGAATTATGCTTTTTATTCCCCATATAAACCTTGCTTTTTATCGAGTTGAAACACTCCTGATTAATATTAGAATGCACTTATGGTTACACGTAGAGAAGAAACTGGCACAGAGGGTGGTGCCGCCGCACTAGCCCCCGAGAAAAGCAAGGCAAGCTTACCGCCGATGTACAAGGTGTTGCTGCTTAATGATGATTTCACGCCGATGGATTTTGTCGTGATGGTTTTAGAGAAATTTTTTAATTTGTCACGCGAGCAGGCGATGCAGGTTATGTTGAAGGTTCATCGTGAAGGGAAAGGCGTTTGCGGCGTTTATCCTCTGGATATTGCTGCAACGAAAGTCAAGTTGGTTAGCGCATTTGCGCGACAACACCAGCACCCGCTGGCCTGTGTTATGGAGGAAAACGAATGATTGCCCAAGAACTTGAAGTGAGCTTGCATATGGCCTTCGTAGATGCTCGCCAAAAGCGCCACGAATTTATTACGGTGGAACATTTACTGTTAACCCTGCTGGATAATCCATCTGCTGCTGAAGTTCTTCGTGCGTGCGCCGTCGATATGGACGGACTGCGCAAAGAATTAACGACCTTTATTAATGACCACACGCCCACAGTTAATGGCACCGATGAAATCGACACTCAGCCTACCCTGGGGTTTCAGCGAGTCATCCAGCGTGCCATTTTGCATGTGCAGTCGTCCGGCAAAAAAGAAGTGACCGGTGCCAATGTGCTCGTTGCCATTTTTGGCGAAAAAGACTCGCATGCTGTGTACTTTCTTCAGCGGCAGAATATTTCGCGCCTTGATGTGGTGAACTTCATCTCCCACGGCATCGCTAAGGTTCCACCACCGAATAACAAAGAAGAAACGGCTGAGACTGAAGCAGAATCGCAAGAAAAAGCAGGCGCGCTCGAGAGTTTTGCCCAAAACCTGAATCAGCAAGCACTCATTGGCAAGATAGACCCGTTGATAGGTCGGGACAAAGAGCTCGAACGCGTCATCCAAACGCTTTGCCGACGCCGCAAAAATAATCCACTACTGGTCGGTGAAGCAGGGGTTGGTAAAACAGCTATTGCAGAAGGCCTTGCCCGTCGCATTACTGAAGGCCGTGTGCCTGATATTCTTGCAAATGCCATTGTTTACTCACTCGACATGGGTTCTCTTTTAGCTGGAACAAAATATCGGGGCGATTTTGAGCAGCGTCTAAAAGCTGTATTGAAGCAATTAGCCGACACTCCCAACTCAATTTTATTCATTGATGAAATTCACACCTTAATTGGTGCTGGCGCTGCCTCAGGCGGAACGCTTGACGCCTCTAATTTACTGAAACCAGCTTTATCTTCTGGTGCGCTCAAGTGTATTGGTGCAACCACCTATAACGAATATCGTGGCGTATTCGAAAAGGATCACGCACTATCCCGACGCTTCCAAAAAATCGATGTCAATGAGCCATCGGTCGATGAAACCATCTCCATTCTGCGTGGCCTTAAATCGCGCTTTGAAGAACACCATAGCGTTAAGTATTCGGCTGCTGCCATTTCCAGTGCAGCCGAACTGTCCGCCAAATATATCAATGATCGGCATTTACCCGATAAAGCCATCGACGTGATTGATGAAGCAGGCGCAGCACAGCGTATTTTGCCGAAATCAAAACAAAAGAAGCTGATTGGTAAAAATGAAATTGAAGAGATCGTTGCGAAAATTGCACGGATTCCACCAAAACACGTCTCGTCAGACGATCGCTCAGCGCTGAAAAATCTCGACCGTGACCTGATGAACATGGTCTATGGTCAAAATGCGGCAATTGACGCGTTGGTTAGAGCCATCAAAATGTCCCGTTCCGGGCTGGGCGACCCGCAAAAGCCCATCGGCAGCTTTCTTTTCTCTGGCCCTACGGGCGTGGGTAAAACTGAAGTGGCCAGGCAACTGGCTTACTGCATGGGCATTGACCTCATACGCTTTGACATGTCCGAATATATGGAACGTCATGCCGTCAGTCGACTGATAGGGGCCCCGCCTGGCTATGTGGGGTTCGATCAAGGCGGCTTACTCACTGAAGCCATCACTAAAAAACCACATGCCGTGCTCTTGCTTGATGAAATAGAAAAGGCCCACCCTGAGATTTTCAATATCTTGCTGCAAGTGATGGATCATGGCTCATTAACTGACAACAATGGCCGTAAGGCGGACTTTCGCAATGTGATCATTGTCATGACCACCAATGCGGGGGCGGAATCCTTACAAAAAACCAGCATCGGCTTTACAACGAATAAAGCGCAAGGCGATGAAATGATCGATATCAAACGTATGTTCACGCCAGAATTCCGTAATCGGCTGGACGCCATCATTTCCTTCCGCGCCCTGGATGCTCAGATCATCCTGCGTGTCGTTGATAAATTTCTTATGCAGCTTGAAGGTCAGTTACATGAGAAAAAAGTCGAGGCTATTTTCACGGATGCCCTTCGTGCATGGCTGGGTGAAAAAGGTTTTGACCCGTTGATGGGTGCCCGCCCCATGGCACGGTTGATTCAAGACACGATCCGTTCCGCCTTGGCGGATGAATTGCTGTTCGGCCGCTTGGTTCACGGTGGCCGAGTAGTTATCGATCTTGATGAAAACGAGAAAGTTAAACTGACATTCGAAGATACGGCAACCAACCCAGCGATTCCATCATCTACTGTCAGCTAATTAATCCTGCGTAAAGTTATGCTCAAAAAACTCGGCGCCTCACCAGCGCCGAGTTTTTTATTTTTGGCCATACCTTTTACTGATTTAGCAGAGTCACATAGTTCGTTCCTCCTCAGCCACTGTCCGATAGCCAGACATTAATCCTCTCGCAAATAGTATCTGGCAGAGACCACAAATCGAGATATTCACCTCTTGTCTATTTGTGAAGCAATAAATTAATAGCCCTCCATCTATGGCACTACCCATATTTTAAGAAAAATAATCTTATATAAGATATTTGACATAAGAATAATTATATTTAATAATTCATATGCAATTTTATTCTCGCTACCCGATGCAACTCTCTTCAATAAAGGAATGAACATGACTGATCGCAAAGAAGCTGTTGCTGCCCTAGCAAAAGACTGGGCAGAAAATCCGCGTTGGAAAGGCATCAAGCGAGGCTACTCATCCGAAGATGTCGTTCGTCTTCGTGGTTCATTTCCCATTGAGCACACCTTGGCACGCCGGGGTGCAGAAAAATTATGGGATTTATTACACAGTCAGCCCTATGTCAATTGCCTCGGCGCACTTACTGGTGGTCAGGCGATGCAACAAGTCAAAGCGGGCATTAAAGCTATTTATCTCAGCGGCTGGCAAGTTGCGGCAGACAATAACAGCTACGCATCCATGTACCCTGATCAATCACTTTATCCAGTTGACTCCGTGCCTAACGTTGTCGAGAGAATCAATAACTCATTCCGTCGCGCGGATGAAATCCAATACGCAAAGGGGATAGAAGCAGGTGATCAAAGTTACATCGATTACTTTGCCCCTATCGTTGCCGATGCGGAAGCCGGCTTTGGCGGTGTATTGAATGCCTTTGAATTGATGAAAGCGATGATTGCAGCGGGCGCAAGTGCCGTCCATTGGGAAGACCAACTGGCTTCGGTTAAAAAATGTGGTCACATGGGTGGCAAAGTGCTCGTACCAACCAAAGAAGCCATACAAAAACTGATTGCTGCACGCATGGCGGCCGATGTATGCGGCGTGCCCACGATCGTGATTGCCCGAACCGATGCTGAAGCGGCCGATCTTTTGACATCCAATTACGATGAAAATGACATGGCTTTTTGCACGGGAGAGCGCACCAGTGAAGGCTTCTATAAAACACGCAGTGGCATAGATCAAGCCATATCACGAGCAATCGCCTATGCACCTTATGCGGACCTGGTCTGGTGCGAAACAGGAACGCCTGACTTAAATTTTGCGCGTCAGTTTGCTGATGCCGTGCATGCCAAACATTCCGGGAAAATGCTGGCATACAACTGCTCACCCTCGTTCAACTGGAAGAAAAATCTTGACGATGCCACTATCGCCAAATTTCAGCGTGAGCTGGGCGCCATGGGCTACAAGTATCAATTCATCACTCTCGCCGGCATTCACTCTATGTGGTACAACATGTTTGACTTGGCACAAGATTATGTCGCACGTGGCATGACGGCCTATGTTGAAAAAGTGCAAGAACCGGAATTTTCAGCACGTGACCGCGGGTATAGTTTTGTCTCTCATCAGCAAGAAGTGGGCACCGGATACTTCGATGATGTCACGACGGTTATTCAAGGGGGCACTTCTTCCGTTACCGCGCTGACAGGATCCACTGAAGAGACGCAGTTTCACTAAAACCTCCAAAGTCGTTTCGATATCTGACTATTGCCATTAATCGCAAGGAATCCATCTTATGAGCCAAGCAAAGACATTGCATCTACTACCCCAAGGCGTTCAAATTACCGCCCCCATGACTGCCGACTTTTCGCAAATCCTTACTCACGACGCGCTTGAGTTTGTTGCAAAGCTTCATCGTTCTTTCGAGCCAAAGCGTCAGGAGCTTCTTGCAGCCAGAGCCCTGCGTCAACAACGAATTGATGCAGGTGAAATGCCGGACTTCCTGCCAGAAACTAAACACATTCGCGAGGATGACTGGAAAATTGCTCCGCTACCCAAAGCACTCGAGCGTCGCCACACAGAAATTACCGGGCCCGTTGAAGCCAAGATGATTATCAATGCCTTTAACTCAGGCGCTGATAGTTATATGGCTGATTTTGAGGATTCCAACAGCCCTAAATGGGATAACCATATCCAAGGACAAATCAATTTATATAAAGCGATTCGCCATGAGCTGACATTCAATAATGACGCAGGAAAAGAATACAAACTCAGCGACAAAATCGCCACCTTGCAAATTCGCCCACGCGGCTGGCATCTCGATGAAAAGCATGTACTGGTTGACGGACAACGAGTCTCTGGTGGAATTTTCGATTTTGCGTTGACGTTCTTTCATAACGCCAAAGAGCAAATCGCACGTGGAGCCGGGCCCTTCTATTATTTACCTAAGATGGAAAGCCATCTCGAAGCCCGGCTATGGAACGACATTTTTATCATGGCTCAACATGAAATCGGCCTGCCTCAAGGGGTAATTAAAGCGACAGTACTCATAGAAACCATACTTGCCACCTTCGAGATGGAAGAAATTCTATATGAACTGCGTGAGCATAGCGCTGGCCTTAATGCAGGTCGCTGGGATTACATTTTCAGCTGCATTAAAAAGTTCAAACGCAATCCGGATTTTTGTCTTGCCAATCGTGGCGCCATTACGATGGAAGTGCCTTTTATGCGGAGTTATGCATTAGCTCTGGTGAAAGCCTGCCACAAACGTGGTGCCCCTGCCATCGGCGGCATGAGCGCGCTGATCCCGATCAAAAATGACCCTGTTGCGAATGAAAAAGCGTTAGCAGGAATTCGCCACGATAAAGCACGGGATGCGACAGATGGTTTCGATGGCGGATGGATTGCACATCCGGGACTGGTGACAATTGCTGCAGAGGAGTTTCAGAAAGTACTTGGCGATCGGCCCAATCAGTGGGAAAAACAGCGCGATGAAACCTTTGGTCCACGCGATTGGCTTAATTTTCAACCCGAGCAACCGATTACCGAAGCAGGGGTACGCAATAACATCAATGTTGGCATTCATTATTTGGGCAGCTGGCTCACCGGAAATGGTTGCGTGCCCATTCACAATCTCATGGAAGATGCAGCAACCGCTGAAATCAGCCGCTCACAAATATGGCAATGGGTTGTCTCGTCCAAAGGCAAACTCGATGATGGGCGTAAAGTGACTGCCGACATGGTGCGCAGATTGATTCGTGAAGAACTAACAAAGGTAAAAACTACCGTAGCCAAAAATGGTGATGAAACAGCCACCTATGATCAAGCCGCCTATTTTTTTGAGGAAATGTCGCTGGCGGATAGCTACCCTGAGTTCCTCACTTTGCCGCTGTATGAGGCAATAACTTAGGATAACTTAGGATAACTTAGGCTAAAAGCCAGCGCCGACTCAAAAAGTCGGCGCTGGCAATACGGCAAATAAACGATTTCAACGCTCTTTACGCCTTGCCAGTACTACCAAACCCGCCAGCTCCGCGTTCGCTGGTCACAAACTCATCCACAATATTAAAATTCACTTGCACAACAGGCACAATCACCAACTGCGCCAAGCGATCGAGTGGATTAATCGTGAAGGTTTCATGACCACGATTCCAGGTTGAAACAAATAACTCACCCTGATAGTCTGAATCAATCAAGCCTACAAGATTCCCCAGCACAATACCGTGCTTATGCCCCAGACCTGAACGCGGCAGAATCATGGCAGCCAGCGTCGGATCAGCAATATGCATTGCAATGCCTGTTGGGATCAGAATAGTCTCCCCGGGGTGAATTTTCATGGCCGCATCAATACATGCGCGCAAATCAATCCCCGCCGAGCCAGGCGTTGCATAATGCGGGGCGTAATGGCCGGAAACCACTTTCAGCCGTGCGTCCAGCAGTTTCAAATCAATGGTTGGCATGGGGTTTCCCATCACATTTCTCCATCAAAGAAGCCAGATGCTCAACTATGCCTCGCGCCACGATTATTTTTTTCGCGGGAGGTAGTGGATAAGCACCAGTTGCGTCAAACAGAGTAACTCGATTAGTCTCTCCACCCAGTCCGTCTTGCACCAGGTTTCCTACAACAAGCGCAAGTTTTTTTGCCTTCCGCTTGGATTCCGCATAGGTTTCCAAATGCTGACTTTCCGCAGCAAAACCGACGCACAGCGGTGCGTCGAGTCGTGTAGCGACTTCTCCAAGAATATCGTCGGTAGCCTCAAGCAGCAAGGTCAGCGACTTTCCATTTTTCTTGAGTTTCTCTGCTGACACAGTCTTTGGCCGATAATCCGCCACAGCAGCAACACCAATAAACACATCCTGACCCGGTAAATTTTGTAATACAGCCTCACGCATCTGGGCACTTGTCTGCACATCTATTCTCCTTACGCTACGTGGCGTAGGGAGCATCACTGGACCAGCAACCATCGTCACTTCTGCTCCTGCCTCAACACACGCTTGGGCAAGCGCGAATCCCATTTTCCCGGAACTCGAATTCGTTAATCCGCGCACGGGATCAATAGGCTCAAATGTCGGCCCCGCCGTTAATAAAACACGCTTACCCGCGAGTGGCTTAGGTTGTAAAAACGCGTAAAGCTCATCAAAAATCGCCTCCGCTTCAAGCATCCGACCGTCACCTACTTCGCCGCAGGCTTGATCTCCACTGGCGGGACCAAGGATTTTTACGCCATCGCGACTTAACAAGACCAGATTCCGTTGCGTGGCCGGGTTCTCCCACATTTGTCGATTCATTGCAGGAGCAACCAGCAAAGGGCAGTCGCGCGCCAAGCATAAGGTGGACAGCAAATCGTCGCAAACACCGTGCACCAATTTAGCCAGAACATTGGCCGTTGCCGGAGCTATCAGCACCGCAGCAGCACCCCGCGTCAGGTCAATATGCGCCATGCCATTACTCATGCAGTCGTCCCATAACGACTGCCACACAGGACGTCCTGTCAGCGCCTGAAATGTCATGGCCCCAACAAATTCACTACCTGCATGCGTGAGTACAACATCAATGGTGGCGCCAGCCTTAACTAATAGCCGTGCAAGCTCAGCTGCCTTGTAGGCTGCAATCCCCCCAGTAACTCCTAACACGATACGCTTACCCGTAAAAGCATCCATGGCATTACAATCTATAATTAGACGTTGATAAAGGATTGTAAACCATGGCCATACGAGATTGGCCCGTTGCTGAACGCCCGCGTGAACGATTATTGGCAAAAGGTGCGGCCGCGCTGTCTGATGCCGAACTCCTCGCCATATTT
>DATCQI010000080.1:0-5243 GCA_036569545.1 Rugosibacter sp.
GTCAGCATAGCGCCGCAAGGGCGAAGACGACCACGCATAGCAATCCACGCCCAGCCCTTCGTGCGCGGCGGCCACCGTGCTCATGCGCACCTTGCCGCCCGTTTGCACCCGATACAGCGCCGGGATGCCCGCGTCACGCAACTCCGCGCCCCACGTGGCATTGGCAAAAATCATCAGCTCGGCCACCAGCGTATCCAGCGGGCTGCCACGCGAACGCTCGGTAATGCTTACCCGCCCCGGACCATCGACATCCTGGCCAACACTTGCATCCCAATCCACCACAAAGTTGTAATCCTTGCGTCCGCCGCCATCGGCTTTATCCTGCTGACCACGGCCTGCGGCCAGCACTTGCGAAAACTCCCACAGCACGGTGAGCTCATCGCGATAGGGGAAATCAGCCAAAGGCCCGGTGAGCGTTGCCGCATTAAACAGCGGCTCGATATCGTGGTGGCGCAAATTGTCGGCGATGGTGATACGGTCCAGTTGCGTGCTGTGGCTCAACAAGCGCAAATCCGCCGCCACTTCCAGATACAACGAAATCGCGGGCGCAGTTCGCCCGGCGGCCAGCGTGAATTGATCCACCACCGCCTCTGGCAGCATGGTGATTTTTTGCCCCGGCATATACACCGTGGATAAGCGCTGTCGCGCAATCTGTCCCAAATCCGAATCAACCGCAAACCCCAGCCCCGGCGCGGCAATGTGCACGCCAATCCGCCAGCCGCCTGCTGCTAGCGGCGTGACAGAAAACGCATCGTCAATTTCAGTTGTTGCGGCATCGTCAATGCTGAAAGCATGCACATCCGTCAAAGGCAGGGCATCGTCAAGCACCACAGTCTGCATGGCAGGCGCATACGGCGCAAAGCCCGTACTCTCGCGAAAGCACTCATACAAAAACCGGCCCAGGTGATAGTCATGGGCGGAGGCTACCGCGCCGCAATCCAGCAGCAACTGTGCTTCGCTTTTACCGCTTTGGGTTGCCGCCTCAGCCAGTGCTTTGGCTTCTGGCCGGTTACGGTCAGCGGCATAAAGCAATTGCGGCAATTGGGATTTGAATTCATCCGGCAGGTGGCCCGCCACCAGTTCAGCCGCCATGCGGGTGACCGCCTCGGCCTGCACGCGCTTTTTTTCCATCCCGGCCAGCGCGGCCTGCAAAATCTCCGGCGGTGCCTTAAAATACCGCCCACGGCCCTTGCGATGAAAATACATCGGCGCTGAATGTAAGCGCAGCAGCACGGCAGCTGCCTGCGCTGACGTGGGATTCTGGCCAAAATATTCAGCCGCCAGCTCGGTAAAACCGAACTCCGCCACAGGGCCCGCTTCCCATAAAAAATCCACCTCAATATCCTGTGCCGCCACTTCTGCCTCAGCAAGAAGCACAGCGGCCGAAGGTGTCTCAAACCGCAGCAGCACGTGCGCGGCCTTCACCTTCACCCGGCGGCCTGTCGGCAAGGTCACTTGCAAGGAACTCACATTGTCGGCCAGCACAGCACCTGCGCGAAACGCGCCATCCTCTTCAAACAAGACATTCATAAACAGCAAAGGAAATAGAAAAGCAGAAAGAAAGAATTATACGGGCGGACAGAAGCGGGGGATTGCAGCCAGGCGCACCCTTGCCCCATGGCAATGAGAGAGTAGAGGATGAAAGAAGAGTCTCATCACCCATTGTTGCAAAAACCCCACAAATTTCCAAAAATCTGTTCCGTTTGCCTGATTTATGTTGCTCTGCATCCAGAGGCATCCCATAATCCTTTCACCTTATCGGTAATTAAACCTTATCGACAAGTCGCCATCGACAGTGGCAACACGTGAAGTCATTGATCGCTGGTTTATAAATTTTGCTTTTAAATTTGTAGTCATCAAGCCTCAAGAAGTAATCGCAGTTCAACTTAAACTTTTATTCACTAGGAGTCACTCATGCAAAAGAAACTTATCGCCCTGGCTATCGCTGGTCTTTCCAGTGCTGCCTTCGCGCAAACCAATGTCACTATCTACGGCGTCGCAGATGGTACGTTTGACTACATCAAAATCAACAATGCCTTGGGCAATCCCAGCAACAGCCGCGTGACGAGCAATGGCTCACACCTCGGCTTCAAGGGTGTGGAAAATCTGGGCAATGGCATGAATGCCATTTTCCAATTTGAAACCGGCGCCGACTTTGCCAGCGGTTCAACCCTCGGCCTGAACCGTGACAGCTTTGTTGGCCTCAAAGGCGGTTTCGGTCAAATCACCCTGGGCACCCAAACCGGCCCAACCCGCGCCCTGGGTGACCGTCTGGATGTTAACTCCGGCGACACCATCATGAGCAACACCGCCCTTCTCGGCAAGCTCGGTGGTGCATATGCTTCTGGTAACGGTATCGCGAAAGGTAAGCAGTTCGACTCAGCCTCCACCTTTGATACGCGTTTCAAAAACTCGATCGCTTATGTTTCCCCTTCATTCTCCGGCCTGCAAGCTACCGGCATGTACGTGGCTAACGAAAACAAGAATGCAACACCAGGTTTTAAAATCAATACCTCGGCCTATGACCTCGGCCTGACCTACGACAATGGCCCTGTGTTTATTGGCACAACCTATGCTCGTATCTCCGAGAAAAACGATACTGTCGTCGTCTCCTTGCTTCCTACTCCTTCTCCTTTCGGTTTAAACACGACAGCCAAAGAATTCCGCGTCGGCGGCATGTATGACTTCGGTATGGCCACTGTGCGCGCGCTGTATGCTCGCACCAAGGCTGACGGCAGCCGTGGCAATGCCAAGCAAAATGTTTGGGGTATTGGCGGTACGTTCAATGTATCACCCAATGGCAAGCTGGTTGCCCAGTACTACAAGGCTAAAGATATGTCGGGTAGCATCTTGGCTGCCAACGGTAAAACAGGCGCCAAGTTCTACACACTGGGCTACGAGCACAGCCTCTCCAAGCGCACCATGTTGAAAGCAGGCTACGCTTACCTGAAGAATGACAGTGCTGTCGCTGCCAATGGTGGTTATGACTTCGGGTACAACTCGGTTGGTCTCGGTGGTGCAAGTGCAAACAACGTGAAACTGTCCGGCTTCCAGTTCGGTATCCGTCACGCGTTCTAATCTGGCTTGAAACCAGTGCAGTTAAAAAGGGCACCTTCGGGTGCCCTTTTTTTCGCCCAACCTTTGCGCATTTTCACTCGCTGCCAAGACAACAATTTTTCTGCGTTATGTAACGCTATAGAATCGCTACGCGCCACTTTTTTATTCTTCTATTCGATTTGATGAAAAAACTTCCCCTCTTCCTTAGCCTTGTCGGCAGCCTTGGCATGACAGGCATAACCAGCATTGCCCGCGCGCAATCCAATGTCATTGTGTATGGCGATGCGGATGCGTCGTTTGATGTGATCACCGTGCACGGCCAGACAACACCGGCGCTACGCTACAGCCGAGTTTCCACCAATGGCGCGGTGCTGGGTTTTAAAGGAACAGAAGCCGTGGGCAATGGTCTTGCGGCCCTGTTTCAGTTTGAATCGAATGTCAGCTTTGACGCCGGCGGAGCAATCGGCACCAGCCGCAGCAGCTTTGTGGGTTTGTCTGGCCCGTTCGGCAAAGTGCTCATGGGCCGCTTTGCCGGACCGGCACGCTTGCTGGCCATTACGCTGGATGTCAATTACACCAATGACAGCATTGGCAGCGGCAACGCATTGATGGGCAAGCTGGGCGGGGCGCTGGCCACCAACCCCGGCGTGCGCTCGGCAGTGACCTCATCGCGCTTTGACACCAACACGCCCAATGCCATTGCCTATATTTCACCGGTGCTTGCCGATCTGCAAGCCACGGTTTTATATTCAGCCAATGAAGAAAAATCCGCTGTGCCCGGTGCCCGCGTTAACACATCCTCCACCGCCCTTGGGCTGAACTACGCCCACGGTCCGCTGTGGGTGGGTAGCGTGTTCGAGCGCGTAGGTGAAAAAAATGAGCTGGCTGTGCCAGGCTTGGCGGGCGTGGGGGCAAATGAAAAACTCACCGAAGCGCGACTGGGCGGCATGATTGATTTTGGCAACGCCACCGTGCGCGTGCTGATTGGTCAAACGCGCGCTGCCGGCAGCCTGGGCGACGCAAAGCAAACGGTTTTGGGCTTGGGCGGCACCTTCAATGTGTCGGCCAGTGGCAAGATCACCGGCCAGCGCTATCACGCGGGAGATATTTCAGGCAGCAGTCTGGGCGTGCCGGGCAGCCATTTTTCCAGTGGTGCCGACACCGGTGCGACTCTGTATTCGCTGGGCTATGAGCACAACCTATCCAGGCACACTTTGCTCAAGGCCAATGTCGCGTACTTGAAAAATGACGCCAAGACCGCCACTCACGGCGGCGGCGGGTATGACTTTGGCAAAACCGCTACAGGTTTTGCGGGGGACGGGCTCGTTCTCTCCGGCATGCAATTGGGGATGCGTTATAACTTTTAGGCTGCGGGCGCGGCGCTCCAGTCGATAATCTCATCCAGATAATCATTCCAGCGCGTAAAGCTATGGTCGCCCCCCGCCAGCACGGTTTGCCGTGCACCAGCGTAATATGCCACGGCCTTTTGGTAATCCAGCGTTTCATCGCCTTCCTCCAGCATCAGCCAAAAGCGATCCGGCTGGCTTGGGCGCGGCAGCTCGAGTGCACGCAGTTCGGCAATATGTTGTGCGGTAAATTCAAACGGCTCGCCAGTGTAAAGCCAGCGGTGCGTGCCGATAAAATCATCCATCGGCAATTGATTGATCACAGCCGGGTTTATCAGCACTGCGTTGAGATTGAATTTTTCAGCCAGCACGGTAGCGTAAAAGCCGCCGAGGGACGAGCCAACAAGGGTGATTTGTGCATCGTTTTTGCCATGATTCACCGTATCAGCATCCGCTACGGCGAGGAGACCTGCCCGCGAAGCGGGAATTCTAGGTCTGCAAAGCTGAGTGCCTTCTGCTCGACCGCCTTGTAGCGCAGTTGTTTCATCAGCGCCGAGTTTTCGTTGGTTGATGAGACGCTCGGCCAGCGTAATGGCTGCAGCGGGCGAAGCGGGCAGTTGCGGGCAGATAAAATCAGCCGCCAGCCCGCGCGCTGCCATGCGCTCGCCCAGTGCGCGCGCCTTGACCGATTGCGGGCCGCTGGTAAAACCGTGCAGATAGAGAATCATGGGGCCTTAAATCTCAAGCGGCCCACGTCACCCAGCCCCAGTGCCATGAGGCGAGTACCAGCAAACCAAAGCCGATGCGATACCAGGCAAACGGGGTGAAATCATGATGTGC
>DATCQI010000081.1:0-9068 GCA_036569545.1 Rugosibacter sp.
CAACCTCTCGCCGCAACTGCCCAGCATCAGCCAGCTGCGCAATGCACGCAGCGGGCGCGGCCTCGCACTGGTGAGTGAAGATACCGAAGGCCTGACGATCCGTGCGCTTGTACCCGTGATCGCCACCACCATCCATTTACTCGAATTTGAACCACGCATTCTGCAATTTACCCAACGGGTTCCTGCCGCAATTGCCAAAAATGCCAGTAATGCTGAAACCGGTTATCGCAATTATCAAGAACTGCAATTAGGGCGTGGTGGTCTTAAGCGTATTTACACGCTGACTTTGACACTTACCTTGATGCTGGCCTTGTTCGCAGCTGTCGCGCTGGCCTTTCTTCTTGCCGAACGCTTGGCGCAACCGCTGCTGATACTCGCGGAAGGCACGCGTGCCGTGTCAGCGGGCGATTTCACCCCGCGCACAATCATTGAAACTTCTGATGAACTGGGACTGTTGACACGATCGTTCAACAACATGACCCGTCAATTGAGCGAAGCCCGTGCAGAGGCTGATCTTCAGCGCGAAAAAACCGAAGCGGCACAAGCCTATCTGGAGAGCGTACTGGGCAATTTATCTGCCGGTGTGCTCGCGTTCAGCACGGATTTTCATTTGCGCGCAGCAAACCGTGGCGCGCTCACCATTCTGCATGACGACCTGGCAGCCTTTGAAAAAATGCCGCTCGCGGATTGGCCCCGCCATCGCACACTGGCGACGACCATCATTGAACACTTCACCCAGCATGGCGACGAATGGCAGCAGCAACTCGATTTAACCCACGACGATCAGGCGCCGCAAACGCTGCTCATCCGCGGCACTGCGTTACCTACGACGGGCGGCGGCGGATTTGTCGTGGTGTTTGACGACATCACCCACCTGATCTCTGCGCAACGTTCTGCCGCCTGGGCTGAAGTGGCACAACGCCTGGCGCATGAAATCAAAAACCCGCTCACGCCCATTCAATTATCTGCAGAACGTTTACAAATGAAGCTCAGCGCAATGCTGGATGAGCCTGCCCGTGCCTTGCTTGATCGCGCCACCCACACCATCATTACCCAAGTGGAATCGCTCAAAAACATGGTCAATGATTTTCGCGATTACGCACGCACGCCACCCCCGCAACTCACCGTGGTGGATTTATACGCGCTGGTTATTGACGTACTGGCGCTGTACGAAAATACATCGACCCAATTCACCGTCTCACCAGCACCGACTTTCGTGAATGTTCTTGCAGACATCAATCAGCTGCGTCAAGTTCTGCACAACCTGTTCGCCAATGCGCAAGATGCGCTGGCAAATATCGCCCAGCCGCGCATCGATATTCGTATCGAACAAGACAAACACCGTCTGCGCCTCACTCTGCACGATAACGGCGCAGGCTTTTCGCCACAAATGCTGGTACGCGCATTTGAGCCGTATGTCACCACCAAAATCAAAGGAACCGGTTTAGGCTTGGCGATTGTGAAAAAAATCATTGATGAACACGGTGGGGAAATTCGCCTGGCAAACCACCATGGTGGTGAAGTCAGCTTGTGGCTGCTCACCGCCAATGACAAGAAAACAACCTCGGGATAGATATGTCAAAAATACTTATAGTCGATGATGAAGTGGGCATACGTGAGCTGCTCTCAGAAATTCTGCGCGATGAGGGTCATGACGTAGTGCTCGCAGAAAATGCCGCTGGCGCCAAAGTCATACGCGCAGAGACGCAACCTGATTTGATCCTCCTCGATATATGGATGCCGGAAGTCGACGGCATCAGTCTGCTCAAAGAATGGGCGGCGCATGGCCAACTCAATGTGCCCGTAGTGATGATGTCCGGCCATGCCACCATTGATACAGCAGTAGAAGCGACGCGCATCGGCGCGCTGGATTTTCTGGAAAAGCCCATTGGCATGCAAAAACTGTTGCAGACCGTAAAAAAAGCGCTTGAGCGCGGCGGACACAAACAGCGCAGCGGACTATCGCTCGCCGCCTTTACCCGCCCGGGTGTGTTGCGTGATTTAAAGCAGCGCTTTGAGCAATTGCTCGCCAGCAGCCCTTTACTGCTCCTACGTTCTGCCCCTGGCAGCATCGTTGAACTTGTTGCTCTCACCGCACAGACGACCAACAAGCCCGTACTTGACCTGGCCACTGAACTCGAGCCACTCAAAGTGGAAAAACTTGAATCGCTCAAGGATGGCTTGTTATGGTGTGAAGAACTGTCGCGGCTTAACCGTTTGCAGCAGAAAAATCTATGTTTTGCTATCGAACGACTAACCAAATATCAGTTGCGTCTGGTAGTTGGTACCACGCAAGACCCCAATGATCTGATCGCCCAAGGATGGGAAGAAGGTATTGTCAAAACACTGTTCGAGTCAGTGCTGGGAGTACCTGCCTTGACTGAATTAAAAGAGGAAGTGCCCGATATTGCCACGCACTTGTTGAGTTTTATGGCTGAAGAAGAAGCCGTACCCTTGCGCCGCTTTACCACCGGCGCTTTGAATGCCTTGCGCCATCGTGCCTGGGTAGAGGGTTATCCTGCGCTTCGTGCTGCCGTGAAATCACTCGCGGTGGCCGCACTGGGTGAAGAAATTTCTGCCGAAGAAGTGCGTCAGCTGCTCACCCCTGCGGGCATACCCGATCACATAAACCAACAACTCAATTCGGAAATTATCCAGCAACCCCTGCGCGAAGCCCGGGAAGCTTTCGAGCGCATATACTTCTTGCATCATCTCGCTGAAGTTGATGGCAACATGGCGCGCCTGGCAGAAAAAACCGGGCTTGAGCGTACGCATCTTTATCGCAAACTAAAAGACTTGGGCTTGCGCTAGTATCACCTTCACTTGTTCTTGCAGACGTCTTGGTCTGTATTGGGGTTGTATTTAGGATGTAGTGCGATAATTCCACCTTTCCCCTGCCGAAATTTTCCATGGCCCGCCCAAAAAACGATACTTTTTTACGCGCATTGTTATGTGAACCCGTGACCCACACCCCCGTCTGGCTCATGCGCCAGGCTGGGCGGTATCTGCCGGAATACAACGAAACACGGCGGCGAGCCGGCAGTTTTCTTAATTTATGCAAAAACCCTCAGCTCGCCTGCGAAGTCACCCTGCAACCCTTGTCGCGTTTCAATCTGGATGCCGCCATTTTGTTCTCAGATATTTTAACCGTGCCGGATGCCATGGGTTTGGGGCTGTATTTTGTCGACGGTGAAGGGCCGAAATTTGAACGCCCGCTGCGCAGCGAGTGGGAAATTCGCGATCTCACCGCACCCGACCCCAATGTGCATTTACGCTATGTCATGGATGCTGTCGCTGAAATTCGGCGCGCCTTAGGCAATAGCGTGCCCCTCATTGGTTTTTCCGGTAGCCCTTGGACGCTGGCTTGCTATATGGTGGAAGGCGGCGCTTCAGCTGACTACCGCACGATTAAAACCATGCTATATGATCGTCCCGATTTATTGCATCGTATTCTTGAAGTCAACGCCACAGCGGTAGTCAATTACCTGAACGCACAAATTGAATCCGGTGCCCAGGCTGTCATGATTTTCGATTCTTGGGGTGGTGTGTTATCCCATGCAGCCTACCGTGAATTTTCGCTTGCCTATATGCAGCGCATTCTGGCTGACCTCAAGCGTTCGCATGATGGCCAACGCGTACCCTGTATCGTGTTTACCAAAGGAGGCGGCCAATGGCTGGAAGCAATTGCCGATATAGGGTGCGACGCCATCGGGTTGGACTGGACCACCCATTTGGGCGAGGCCCGCGCTCGGGTAGGAGATCGAGTGGCCTTACAGGGTAATTTAGATCCTATGGTGTTGTTTGCTTCACCCGAAAAAGTGGCTGCGGAAGCACATCGCGTAATAAGCCAATTTGGTGAAGGCACAGGACATGTATTTAATTTGGGGCATGGTATCTCGCAATTTACTCCGCCTGAAAATGTCAATGTCTTAATTAATGCGGTGCACAACTATCCGCGACAAGGGTCTTCAGCTGTTTGATTTTACAACCCCTTGCGAGACAATCAAATCGGCTTGGCGCCTGCGTGGAAACCCCACCAGTCAAGTCACTTGATCAACCATCAAAATCACTAAAATTAAGTCGATCGTGGTTGACTTATGCACAAAAGTCAAAAATTGGCGGTATTGTGTGCTGCCGAACATTGGTTTTCCATAAAATTAATCAACTCATTGTTTTAATACATATTTATTTTGATCAAATTTTGCACAAATAAGTCAATTACCTTACAGAACCATGGTTTGAGTGTTTTTGTGCGCGCTTACTCACAAAGTTATCCACAGTTTTTGTGGGTAAGAACTTTTCTCTATTACTACAGCCAGTTGCAGCACTTTGGCAATGTTTTTTCGAGCTATCGCAAACAACTGATTGATGCCTCATGAGCATAGTCCGCGTTGCCCTTGATCTTCCTCTGCCCCGGCTGTTTGATTATCTAGCACCCAAGGCCAGCGCCAGCGATATTGGCTACCGCGTTAGCGTGCCTTTTGGTCGCAATTTACGCATAGGCGTTATTGTCGACTGGATTGAAAACAGTGAACAACCAATAGATAAATTAAAACCCGTTACCGAAATTTTACGCGACATACCGCCGTTGCCAACCGACTGGCTGGCATTGTGTGACTTTTGCGCGCGCTACTACCAGGCACCGCTAGGCGAAGTGATGGCGTTTGCATTGCCTCCGATGTTGAGGCGCGGGAAAATACCTCGCCCAAAAAAAGCCAGGCAGGAATCCAGCCCAGCGCCGGTCATTCTTTTACCTTCGTTATTGGCTGCACAACAGGTAGCGATTGAACAGATTGTCAGCACCACAGCTTTTCAAACCTTTTTACTGCATGGAGTGACTGGCAGCGGCAAGACTGAAGTGTATTTGCGTGGCATCGAGGCAATCTTGGCGCAAGGCGGGCAAGCATTGATGCTGGTGCCTGAAATTGCACTCACGCCACAGCTTGAAAGCCGCGTGCGGGCGCGCTTTCCACATGCGCATTTGGTGATTGCCAATAGCAGCGTGGCCGATGCTGCACGCGCGCGTGGGTTTCTTGAAGCACTAACAGGAGACGCTGATATTGTGCTCGGCACGCGGCTGGCTATATTTACGCCACTGCCACGCTTGCGACTGATTATTATGGATGAGGAGCACGATGCCTCATTCAAACAGCAAGACGGGGTGCGTTATTCGGCACGCGACCTGGCCATTTGGCGGGCGCAGCAACAAAACTGCCCGATTGTTCTGGGTTCAGCCACCCCGTCACTGGAAAGTTTTCAGCATGCCCTCGCCGGACGCTATCGCATGCTGATTCTGCCCTTGCGCGCCGTTGCTGAAGCACCACCCATCGTGCGTACCATTGATACGCGCCGTGAAAAATTGCAGGAAGGCTTAAGTGCTGCGTTAATGCATGCACTCGAACAGCGGTTAGAGCGCGGCGAGCAAAGCCTGGTGTTTCTGAATCGGCGCGGCTACGCCCCTGTGCTGGCATGCCCCGCCTGTGGGTGGATTTCCCGCTGCCAACATTGCGCAGCCAATCTGGTGGTGCATCTGGCAGATAAGCATTTGCGCTGCCATCACTGCGGATTTGAGACCGCAATTCCTCATGCCTGCCCGGATTGTGGCAATGTGGACTTGCAGCCTTTTGGCCGCGGCACCCAGCGGGTTGAAGCAGCCTTGATCGAACGCTTTCCGAAAGCACGTGTTTTGCGCGTTGATCGTGATTCTGCGAACAGCGCCAAAAAATGGCAGGCACTTTTGGCGAGCATTCACGCAGGCGAAGTAGATATTCTGATTGGCACCCAAATGCTGGCCAAAGGGCACGACTTTCCCAAGCTCACGCTGGTTGGCGCGGTAAGTGCGGATGCCGCGCTTTTCGCGGCTGACTTTCGTGCGCCTGAACGGCTCTTTGCGCAACTCATGCAGGTAGGGGGACGCAGCGGCCGCGCCGATTTGCCCGGTGAAGTGCTGATACAAACAGAATACCCAACCCATCCGCTGTATCAGGCATTGATCGATCATGACTACAGCCGGTTTGCACAATCTCAACTCGACGAGCGTAAAACCGCGGGCTTTCCCCCGTTCACATTCCAAGCCATGCTACGTGCCGAAAGTCCATCCATGGGTGAGTCCGTCAGCTTTTTAGCCCAGGCCCGCGACGTTGCTCAGTCACTTGTCAACAGCCATATCACGCTGTATGACCCCGTGCCCATGCGTCTTCATCGCCTGATGGCGCTAGAGCGTGCTCAGTTGCTGGTGGAGTCCGACAACCGCCCCGCGTTGCAACATTTTCTAGCCCAATGGCACACCGCGCTTTACGTCTTAAAACGCCCGCGCACGCTACGCTGGCATGTGGATGTCGATCCGCTTGAGTTCTAATCTACCATGTCATCGAACTGTTGACTGCGCTATCATAGCGATTCGTTTCACCACGTGATAGCAGTGACACATTCCATGCCCGGCCTAGATCACACCACCCCCAAGCCCACCGAAATTACCCTGCACAAAAAATCGTGCGTGCTGGAAATCGCCTTTGATGATGGCAGCCGGTTTCAATTACCCACTGAATTTCTGCGGGTGTATAGTCCTTCTGCTGAAGTACGCGGCCACGGCAAGGGGCAGGAAACACTGCAAACTGGCAAGCGCGACGTAGCGATTCTGACGCTGGACCCCGTAGGCAGCTATGGCATCAAGCCCACCTTCTCGGACGGCCACGATAGCGGCATTTTCTCGTGGGACGTGTTGCATTATTTAGGCACTAATCAGCCCGCGCTGTGGGCGGATTATCTTCAACGCCTGGCGGCGGCAGGGGCTAACCGTGACATATCGACACCCAAAGAGTCGCCCAGCGGCGGATGTGGCAACCATAAGTGAAACCTAAAAAGTGACACAATTCCATGACTAAAACGCATTTCGGCTTTGAAACGGTCAACGAAGAAACCAAGGCGCAACGCGTCGCCGGGGTGTTTTCATCCGTTGCAAAAAAATACGACATCATGAACGATCTCATGTCTGTCGGCCTCCATCGTGTATGGAAAAAATTTACTATCGACATCGCCGCGCCACGCCCGGGCGAGCGTGTGCTGGATGTTGCAGGCGGCACGGCGGATCTTTCTTTAGCCTTTGCACGCCGCGTAGGCACCCAAACCGAAACTGGCGGGCAGGTGTGGCTCACCGACATCAATAACACCATGCTCAGCGTGGGGCGCGATCGCCTGCTGGACGCAGGGATTATTGCCCCAGTGGCGCAATGTGATGCCGAAAAATTGCCGTTCCCTGATAACCATTTCGACATCGTTACTGTAGCCTTTGGGCTGCGCAACATGACGCACAAAGAGCAGGCGCTGTCTGAAATGCTGCGTGTATTGCGCCCCGGCGGGCGGCTGCTCGTGCTTGAATTTTCCAAAGTATGGGCACCGCTGGAAAAATTTTACGATGCGTATTCATTCAAGCTGCTCCCCTGGCTCGGTGAAAAAATCGCCGGGGATGCTGCTTCGTATCGTTATTTAGCTGAATCCATCCGCATGCACCCTGATCAAGCAGCGCTCAAAGCCATGATGGAACAAGTTGGCTTTGAGCGGGTCGGCATCTTCAATCTCACGGCAGGCGTCGTTGCCTTGCATCGTGGGTATAAATTTTAAAAAATAACTTAAAAGTGGTTTTAAAGGGCAATTAATGAAAAAGCTAATGATGATTTTCTGTGCATCCGTTCTATTTATGGGCATGCTGGTCGATACCGCCGAGGCCCGGCGCTTGGGCGGCGGACAATCTTTCGGCATGAATCGATCGTACTCCACCATGAATCGTAATCCCACACCCGTACGGCCCGCCACACCCACACAAAATGCAACTCCCGCGGCGACGACGGCACCCGCGCCAATCACGCCACCGCGTACGGGGATGAGCCGTTGGCTGGGGCCGATTGCCGGTCTTGCTGCCGGCATTGGCTTGGCCACCATGTTGTCGCATTTTGGCATGGGCGAAGGCGTGGCTAATTTCTTGCTGATCGCCCTGTTAGCCATGGGCGCCACTTTTCTCCTGCGGCGCTTTTTGGGCAGCCGCCCTGCAGGCAATACTTTTCAGTATCCTCAGCCTGTTGCGACAAACTCTGTCGACCGCCAAGAACCTACTTATTTTGATATGCAAAAAGTCGGCGCTGGCGATACGGTAGCGTCTACTGCTGCACAAGGCACAGCCAGTAACATCCCGGCTGACTTCGATGTAGACGGCTTTTTACGCCAGGCCAAGCTCAGTTTCGTGCGCTTGCAGGCCGCCAATGATCGTGGTGATATGGAAGACATCCGTCAGTTTTCCACACCGGAAGTGGCTGCCGAGATACAGCTTCAATTTCAGGAGCGGCAACGCGCTGCGCAGCAAACAGATATCGTTCAGTTAGCCGCCGATCTACTGGATGTTTCCACTGAAGCCTCGCGTTATGTAGCGAGTGTGCGCTTTCATGGGCAATTGCGTGAAGACGCGCAGAATGTGCCCGAGGCTTTTTCCGAGGTGTGGCATCTCGTGAAGCCGCTAAGCGGCGCCAGCGGCTGGCAAGTGGCTGGTATTCAACAAGACTGACCTTCCCATGCCGTTTCTGCCTGATCCTGGGATGGCTGCCATGACAGCACTGGTAGCGGCAATTAACCATCTGTTGGGTCAGGCTGCCTGGGCGCGAGTGAAATTGCAACCGTTTGCAGACCAATGCGCAAAAATCTCTCTGCCGCCGTTTTTCATTGTGTTCAGCATCACGACAGAAGGCTTGATCGCAGCAGCGAAAACCGATGCCGAACCTGAAGTATTGATCGACTTACCAGCCAGCACGCCTTTTTTGGCACTACAGGGCCATGCGGCCATTATGCGTGCGGCGCGCATCAGTGGTTCGGCTGAGTTTGCACAAAGCCTGGGTTATGTTTTGCAACACCTCCGCTGGGATTTGGAAGAAGATCTTTCCAAAATTTTTGGTGATATTGTCTCGCATCGGCTGGTAGCAGGTGCTCACATTTTTTCAGCCAATCAGAAAAAACGCGCCATGAATCTGGCAGAAAATGTCAGCGAATATCTCATCGAAGAACAACCGACCTTAGTGCGCCGT
>DATCQI010000082.1:0-6857 GCA_036569545.1 Rugosibacter sp.
TGCAAGACGCGGAGGAATTTCTGGATTGACTTCTAGCGGATAACGGGTGCCGGGCATGATGGTCGGTAAATACGTTTGGGAGGTGAGATGATTCTATGCGGTAGATGTTATTTTGAGGGCGATGCGTTGCCAGTCGCCAGTAGCGGGCCAGCGAAGCACGAGACAGGCGGCTTGCATGATTTTTTCAAAACCGGCTTCGGATTGCGAGACGGTGTAGTGCGGCTGGCCGGTAAAAGTCGGCGCTGGCGGCACGGCGGTTAAATGCACCGCGCCGTCGCCAAGCTCGCTATCTGCCAGTGTGATTTGGCTCAAGTCGGTCAATGTCAACGCCTGGACAAAGCCGCCGGGAATGCTGCCGTCGGCCAGAATGTAGCGGCCACCGAAGCCATCGCAACTGGGCATGGCAAGGTTGAGCTGGGTTTCCAGGTGGCCACAAAGTGCGCTGCTGTTTTCAGTATCGCTGGTCATGCGATAGGCAATTGTCAGCGTGTCGTCTTGTAGGGCGTAGCGCTTTTCTACGCGCCAGCCGTCGCCCGTAGCAGCGAAGTGGCCGGGAGCGCCATCGCGGCGATAGGTGCTCAAAGCATGGCGCACGCCATCGGCAGCAATCCAATTATCGAGAAACAGGCCGCGCGAACGGACATCGGGTTCAGCATCTGCCGGCACAATGGCATGCAGGAATGCGATGCGGTCATGCGCTGAGGCGATACCCTTTTTTTCTGCTGTGGATGACGCAACATCAGCGCCGTCCCACTGAATACCGCTTTGCGAAATTTTTTGCTGAAGTTTCACATGATAGGTTTCCGCGTGACGGCGCAGCGTATCGCCGAAGTTGTGCGCCAATGGCAGGCTGGAAAATTCCGCCAGCGCAGCATCACCATCGTCGCGGATGATGGCCAGCAGCTCGTCGCTGCGCAGGGTGATTTCGTCATGGCCGTCGCAGTCGATGTCGCGTTGCGAAAAAGTCGGCGCTGGTGACACGGCGTCCAGCAGTGTTTCCAGCGCCAGCAGGTTGTGCCATACCGCACGGCGCAGGTGCGGCAGATACAGCCCGCCGAACAGGCCGTGCCAGTAGGCGTCATTAGCCTGGGCACGATGCAGGTGTTCCTGCATTCTTTCTGTGCGCTGCGCGGTGGGCAATGCGGCCAGACGGTGCGAGACTTCCAGCATGCGCTTGTGCATCCAGTTGGCTTCCGGATAGCGCGACATGAAATTGCGCCAGATACCGCCACGCAAAAAAGCTTTGTGCATTTCAAAACGACCGGCTGCCTTTTCTGTGTCGACCAACGCGCGATACACACTGGCGTATGGCGCGGGGAGCGTCCATTCATTCATCTCGATGTAGGAGGTAGTCGGCAGATAAACAATACCGCGTGTTTTCTCGTGCGCGTGGTAGTCGGCAAAGGTAGCGGTGCGAATCAGGGGCGAGGCCAGCACGCCTTCAACAAATTGAGTCAGCCAGCCTTTCTCATACACCCAGGCATAGGTCTCGGGCCAGATGCCGAATTTTTCGATGTCGTCGAAATAAATCACGGCGCGATGCCCTTGCCGCGCCAGGTCTTCGAGCCAGGCGACCGCTTCGGTGGCGGGCGAGAAAGGCAGCCGGTAACGTGCGGCCTCACTAATGGGAAACAGATCGAGGCGCTGGCCATCGTCTTCGGTCGTATAGAAACTGTCGAGCTGTTCGCTGCCCACTCCGGCACAGAGAAAATGGTAATCGTCGACGGCGACGTAGCGGATCCCGGTTTCTGCCAGCGCGGGAATCACGGAGGATTCCCACACGCGCTCGGTAAGCCAGGCGCCGACAGGGCGTATGCCGAAATGCCGCTCGATCTTGTCCGACAGTGTGTTGATTTGCGTTATCCGGTCGCGATGTGGAATGGCTGCCAGCACCGGTTCGCAGTCGCCCGAGCCGAACCATTCAACCTGGCCGCGCCGCGTCATGGCGGCCAATCGTGCCATGTCGGCAGGAAAATGCGCCAGCAGATAATCGAGCAGCCAGCCCGAAAAATGCACACTGAAACGGAAGGCCGGATAGTGTTCCATGATGCGCAGGAACATGCCGTAGCTGCGAATATGGGCATCATCAATAACGCTCGGAAAATTACCTACGGGCTGATGGGCGTGAACGCCGAACAAAAGGGTGATGGGGGTGATCGGCATGGCGGGCTTATCCGATGGAATCATGCGGAGGACTCGGCTGCGCGGCGCATTGAACCGCCGACAGCTACGCTTGATCCGAAGGAAATCGCCGCCTCAAGATGGGTTGGTGGTTCCAGTTGCAGGAGGTGATAAAGGTGAGTGAGATTGTGGCGAAACAGGTGATCGAAACTGGCGACACTGGCTGCCGGGTTGTAGTCGCCGAACCACCAGAACCAGTCGGAGCCCTCACACACTGCCAGTTGCCGTGTCGCCAAAGCTGACTCTTCTGCCGACAGCCGGCCGCTGGACAGCACCAGGTCATAACTTTGCTTGGCGGCGCACAGCAGATCCCAGGCGTGATTTTTCTGTTTGTCACCGATCCAGGTTGATAGCGTGCCATACACCCAGCTTCCGGCTACCAGTTGCGGTAGAGGGGATGCCACGACAGGATCGGCTTGTGATAGCAATTCGGCATAGGTGGTGGTGCGGATGCGGGGATGCTGCGCGAGCAGGCCATACAGAGCATCAAAAAAATAATAGCCATTGTAAGGATAGTGCTCCCAGGCATTTTCGCCATCGAGAATAATGCTAACGACAGGCTCTTCGGTGGCTGATGCGGCGTCTAGAATCCCCTCGAGTTGTGTGACCAGATGCTGGGCTGCATCGCGTCCATGCCATTTGGCGTAATCGAAGCCGATCAGGTCGGATAGCCGCTCATCGCGAAAAAACAGGGTCAGACCCGGTGCGCTCTCCAGTTGCCAGGGACGATAAGTCGCGTGCGTGGCCGCGGGGATGTCGCTGGCGGCAAGGCTGTGTTTGAGTACGCCTTCACCGCTAGCGATCCAGCGGCAGCCTGCGCTGGCGAAAAGTTTAACCAACGGCTCGGATATGGCGCCTTCGGCTGGCCACATGCCAGTTGGCAGTGCGCCGAAGCGTTCAGCATGGTTGGTGCGTCCACTTTCAATCTGGGCCATGACACGGCTGCGGCCGCCGGGATAGGAGCTGGCCGCAGGCAGCGGCGCATCGGGCTGGCTTTCGCGCGCGACGTGGAAGTCCAGCAGCAGCGGGGCCAGCGGATGAGTCTGCGGTGTTGTTGACAGCTCGACCTGGCCGCGAGCTGCCAGCACCTGCCAGCGGGGGATGAGGCTCCCGATCAATTTGCCGATGCTGGCCAGCAGGTTCTGCCGGTCGATGGCGCCATAGCCATCACCTTTGCTGATCAAGGCAGCAATCAGTGGATTGCGGCGACGTTCGGCTTCGCCTGTCCAGGACAGGTGATACCACGTGACGAGATCGGAAAAATAGGCGCCGGAAAGATAGGCGAGCGTGGCCTTGCCCTCGCGGCAGAGGTCGAGATAGAGGTTGTACAGATGCTGGTAACGGGGGAAAGGTGTCAGCATGGTGAGGTGATTGCTGAGAAAACAGGTATTCAGCAGTAGCTGGCGATCGGCTTCCGCAATCTGGTTGAGATCGGGCGTGGCGAGCATGCGTAATAGCGGATCGCGGAATTGCCCGCTCTCGAATTGCTGCGTGTAATCTTCAATCTGCTCCAGCAACACGGGCACAAAATTCACCACGCAGCGGATCTCCGGATGGCGCTCCAGGTGCGCTGCCATGTCGGTGTAGTCTTTCATGACGTGCAGATAAACCCAGGGCAGCATGAATTCGCCTGCCGTGGTTCCATCAACGCCGGCGCGCTGCTTGCTCTGCACACCCTGCGGGTCGCCTTCGGGAACTTTTATCATGCCGTTGCCATGATTCCGATAGTCGGGCTGGTGCATATGCCACAGAAAGACAAGCTTGAGTTGTTTCATGGGGAAGAGTACCGTCAGGAATCAGCGGATGAAGTGATGTGCGGGCTGGCCAAGCATTTCCGGCGTGACTAGCGTGATGCCGTTCGCGCTGATATGGAATCGCTGGCGATCAGCTTCGGCGTCAAAACCAATGGTCATGCCAGCGGGGATGAGGCAGTGCTTGTCTATGACCACGCGCCGAAGCCTGGCACCGCGACCAATGTCGACATCAGAAAGAATGACTGAATCCTCGATTTGTGCATAGCTGTGCACGCGCACCCGTGAAAATAGCAGAGAGCGTCGTACGCTGGCGCCGCTGATGATGGTACCGCCCGAAACCAGGGAGTCGATTGCCATGCCACGCCGGCCATCATCGTCAAAGATGAACTTGGCGGGCGGCAGTTGTTCCTGATGCGTCCAGATCGGCCAGGTTTCATCGTACATATTGAGCTCGGGCGTGACCTTGGTCAGCTCCATATTGGCCTCCCAGTAGGCATCGATAGTGCCGACATCGCGCCAGTAGGGAATGTCGGAGCCCATGCCGACGCAGGAGTCGGCAAAACTGTGGGCGAACACGCGATGGTGCTCTACGCAATACGGGATCACGTTCTTGCCGAAATCATGGGCAGAGTTTGCATCGTCCTTGTCGCGGATCAGTTGTTCAAAGAGGAAGTCGGCGTTGAATACATACACACCCATGTTGGCCAGCGCGCGGTCGGGGCGATTCGGCATTGGTGGCGGATTGGCCGATTTTTCAACATAAGCTGACACACGTTTGTCGTGACTGATATCCATGATGCCAAAGGCGCTGGCATCCATCAGCGGCACATCCATGCAGGCGACTGTCAGGTCGGCCTGAGTCTGCACATGTTCCAGCAGGATGCGGCCATAGTCCATCTTGTAGATGTGGTCGCCGGAGAGCACCAGCACATATTTTGGCCGGTTGCGTCGGATCAGGCCCAGATTTTGATATACCGCATCGGCCGTGCCCTGGTACCAGTCCTCGCTGACCTGTTGCTGCGCCGGCAGGATGTCGACGAATTCGTCAAAACGTCCATCCAGAAAGCTCCAGCCGCGCTGCAGATGCCGGATCAGGCTTTGTGCCTTGTACTGCGTGGCGACCCCGATGCGGTTCACGCCCGAATTGACGCAATTGGAGAGCGTGAAATCAATGATGCGGAATTTGCCGCCAAACGGCACGGCAGGCTTTGCACACCAGTCGGTAAGCTGCATCAGGCGGCTGCCGCGGCCACCAGCCAGCACGATGGCGAAAGTAGCGTCGGTCAAATGGGTATCGTTCATTTGCCATCCTTTAGGTGAATATTGTTGCAGATGTTAGAGCGGATCTCTGATTTTTTGGGTTATCAGGATGACTAAAGGAGGCTTCCTCAAATACACTCAAAATTTAGATGATAACAAAGGCGGATGCAGCGATTGGTGCAGTAGCGCACATACATAGAACCTGACTTAGGAAGATTATTTAAATTCTTACTACCTAACCTGGGAAAATTATCATGAACATTACAAATACAGAAGACGGAGCGAGCATAGAAGTCTTGAGGAGCCAACAGGTGTTGGCGGAGTTTTCGTCTGAAGGCTCTGGGATGAACGCTAATTCTGCCACGTCATGGGGAGCGATTTTGGCAGGTGCTATTGCCGCCGCAGTATTATCTTTGATCTTACTGATTTTAGGAACAGGCTTGGGATTGGCTTCCGTTTCACCCTGGGCAAACACGGGTGCCAGTGCGAAATCAATCGGTATATCAAGCATTGCGTGGATCCTAATTACCCAACTTCTTGCTTCTCTTATGGGGGGGTATTTAGCAGGCAGGCTACGAACTAAATGGATCAATATACATACTGATGAAACGTACTTCAGGGATACGGCCCATGGTTTTCTGGCTTGGGCCGTCGCCTCATTATTCACTGCCGCGTTTTTGGCATCTGCAGTCACATCTATCGTCAGTGGCGGGGTTCAGACCGCTACATCGATTGCAGACAGTCCGGCTAGCGCAATGTTGGCTGCGGGTACCATAGGCCCGACTCAAAATGCGATGGGAAACGGATCAGCTGCATTAAAGAGCGGAAATAATGTTGGTCCTTTGAACTATGCTATAGATTCTTTACTTCGCCAAGATGCATCAATTTCACGGGGGGATTCCCTTGGACAGGATGGCATATCCAGCCAGAGGATGATAGTCGGTAGTTCCGATGGAAATATGGATCGTGAATCAATTACCAAGGAGGCAACATATATTTTCATGAACGCCTTTCACACCGGATCATTACCGGTACAAGATGTTAGCTATCTAGGGCAACTTGTGTCGCAACGAACTGGCTTATCTCAGCATGATGCTGAAAAAAGGGTACAAGATATTTATACATGGTTGCAAATGAAGCGGAATGAGACCGAAACTGCCGCAAGAAATGCGGCGGACAAGGCGCGAAAATCTTCGGCATATACCGCTTTGTGGTTATTCATTTCATTGTTAATGGGTGCGTTCATTGCCAGTCTGGCTGCTACCTACGGGGGGCGTCATCGAGACGCTCCATCAGCATAACCACCTATTCTATTTTTGGAGAAAATTATGCGTTCGTTAATCCTATTTTTTTTGGGTATTCCCATTCCTATTATCATTTTAATTGCACTGTTCGTGCATTGATATTTCACAACATTCATTTATGAGGAAATCAACATGATAAAAACTGTACAAGGGTAAAAAATCCTCTGCTAGCCCTCCTAAAGAGCAAGAGGCAATTAAACTTTTGCGAGCCGATCACAAGCGGGTGAACGATTTATTTGTTAAATATGAAACTACCTAATCTGCTTCAAAGAAAAGAAAGCAGCTCGTTTCAAAATTTGCAAAGAATTGACAGTTCACCCAAATTAGAGTCCGGCCATTAAAAAGGACTTAAAAGGCT
>DATCQI010000083.1:0-3763 GCA_036569545.1 Rugosibacter sp.
GATGAATGACGCCAAGCTGTAACCAAAAACACCTCGCCCCTATCGCGATCGCCTCTTCTGCCACAGGCAAGACATGCTCGGGCTGGCGAAACACATCAACCATATCCACCGCAAACGGAATCGCTGACAACCGCGGATAACACGGCTGACCCAAAATCTCGGTGTATTGTGGGTTCACCGGCACGATGCGATACCCACGCGCCAGCATAAATTGTGCAACACCGTAGCTCGGGCGGTCAACACGCGCTGACAGCCCAACAACTGCAATTACGCGGGTCTCGGTCAGCACCCGCGCAATATCGTCGCGTTCACTAATGATCATGAGGTCTCCTGCATAATAAATTTTTCAGATGCTGGCAGCGCCCGCTGGCGCGGCACGTTTTCAAGCTGCCAATGGCGTATCGCCCACGCCCATAGTTCATCCAGGCTCGCATCAAGAAGCTCCGGCGGCGGCTTTTGCCCAAGAAACGCCAGCGCAGAGATCAACTCAACCACGGGGCGTGTGACATCCAGCGGCATCGCCAAGGTTTGTTTAGACAGCTTCTCACCTACTTCATTCACCGCCACGGGTAGATGGGCGTAGAGCGGTGTAGACAAACCCAAAGATTGCTGCAAAAAAATCTGCCGCGAGGTGGAAAGTAATAAATCTGCCCCACGCACCACATGAGTTACCCCCGCCGCTGCATCATCCACCACCACGGCCAACTGGTAGGCAAACAGGCCATCCGCCCGACGCACGATAAAATCGCCCGCATCGCGCGACAGGTCACTCTCGATGCGGCCTTGAATCGCGTCTTCAAAAACAACGGGCGCAGCGCGCATGGATTCTGGGCTCACGCGCACTCGCCATCCCTGTGCCATTTTCCCCTCGGGCACACCAAGGCGACACGTGCCCGGATAAATCGCCGCCCCATCAGCGGCGAGCAGCGAATCCGCCAATTCACGGCGCGTGCAGGCGCAGGAGAACACCTGCCCATTTTTTTGCAATTGCACCAGCGCATCAGCGTAGGCGGCTTCGCGCTGATGCTGCCACACCACGGCACCATCCCACGCGAACCCAAAACATTCCAACGTGCGCAGTATGTTCTCGGCAGCGGCCATTGAGCAGCGTGGCGCATCAATATCCTCCATACGCAGCAGCCATTCTCCACCCCGCGCACGTGCGTCAAGAAACGAACCGACCGCAGCAATCAGCGAGCCAAAATGCAAAGGCCCCGTAGGCGACGGCGCAAACCGGCCACGATAAAGCGGATGAGAAATGGGCATCGAACTTTGCATCAACTATAGAAAAAAATATCCCGAAACGATAGCATACGCAGCCCATCCATCCAGGAGCTTGTATGCCAACCCTGCCACTTGACGCTGACAACTTTCAAACCACCATTACCGATAATGCAACAGTCATAGTGGACTTTTGGGCACCCTGGTGCGGACCATGCCGCAATTTTGCACCCACCTTTGAAGCCGCCGCAGAAAAAAATCCAGGCATGGTTTTCGCCAAAGTGAACACCGAAGAGCAGCAGGAAATCGCCGCTGCCTTCAACATCCGCTCGATTCCCACGCTGATGATTTTCCGCGATCAGATCGTGATTTATTCAGAAGCCGGTGCGCTCGCACCGGCAGCGTTTGATCAGCTCATCGAGCAAGCCATGGCACTGGATATGGATCAGGTGCGTCTTGAAATCGCCGGACAGCAAGCCTCAGACGCAAAGTAACTACCCGCTTTTCTCTTGCCAACCAGTCCGGTGGTTTGATCGCCTCCAGCAACACGATAGCGATGCCAAATGTCACCTAGGAGAAGGACAAGCGGTGGCGCAAGCTTGCCGTGACAGTAGCACGTTGCTGTCACGGCAAGCGTATAGGTGGCTGGCTAATTGCTCACTTTTTTCCAGGGAACGGGAGGATCATCGAAACTTGCCGTTTATATTTTTCGTATGCAGCTCCGTAATAACTCACCAAGTCGCGCTCTTCGAATTGAAGAGCAATCAGGATATAAGCGGTCGTGACGACGGAGAAAAGCAGATGGGCGGTAGTCATTTTAGGGGTCGCCCAAAAAGCGACAATGAACCCCAGCATGATCGGGTGTCGCACCAGCTTATAGAGAAACGGGGTTTTGAAACCGAGATCGGTGTACTCCTGACCTTTCATATACAGGTAGACCTGTCGCAAGCCGAACAGATCAAAGTGATTAATCAAGAATGTGCTGGTCAGCACAATCACCCAGCCTACCCAGAAGAGCGCCCACAAGACATTACGCCCGGCCATGTTTTCAACATTCCAAACCACCCCATTCATCGGCTGCCACTGCCAATAAAGCAAAAGCAGCGCCAAGCTTGACAGCAACACATAAGTACTGCGCTCAATAGCCTGCGGAATGAACTGTGTCCACCAACGCTTGAAGGCTGGTCGCGCCATGACGCTGTGCTGGACAGCGAAGATGCTCAGCAACACCACGTTGATCAGCAGCGCTTGAATGAACGACCCCTCAGTGCCCGAATCAATTGACTTCGGTACAAGCAGATCACCGACGAATCCAATCGCGTAGAGAAATGTGACGAAAAAAATCAAATAGGAAACTGCCCCGTACAACAAAGCAAGAACACGGCCCATGACATAACCCTCCTCATAGTGAGTAATCCATAACCTACTGTCGCGGTTCAGTCGCGCAAACGCAAGACGGCTACGCGACTGAACCTACTTATTGCACCTCAAGCACGCTGCTCACCGTTATTCCGGAAATCGGAATAGCCAATAAACAACTGGCACAACAGATAATTCTACAGCGATGCGGATTCGCAACAGCGGCGCGGGCGAACTGTCGGCGAAAAAGCTAATGATTCTTCCGGCCAAGAGGCCAGAAGAAAAAAATGATGGTCGTCAGTACTGCGCTACTCCGATACCGGTCACCGAATGCTGAAATAAGCCAAAACAGCCCAAACCCCAGGTAAAAGCACATAACCGCCTTAAGGAGGTGCGCAAGATTGAAATCAAGCTACGCCACGTCAAGAAACGCGCGAACGAACCAACGGGGGCTGATGCCGTAGAGCATCGCGATGCCGGAAATAATAAGAACGACAGGATCAGAAAGTATTTCCTGGTCTTCATGACAATTGCCCTCCACTTGCGTCAAGGCTACTTCTTGAGGCCCAACGTCTGACATAACGGGCGCGCGGTAGCGCGTCCCGCTTGATGGATGGGTAGGTGACTTTTCGCGGGGATAGATACAATTTGATTCATTAACAGTGTTACCTTATTAACTGATATAGAAGGCGCCCGCTTGGTATGCGGGCGCCTTCTAAAGTTTAATGACAGTGGACAATGCCAGTACTGTTATCCATATGGCAGCACTGCCCAGGAGGGGAGCTTTTGCGACACCCACCGCCATGAGCTAACGCCACGCTGCTGGCAAATACCAGTGTTAATGCAACGATCAATGTTTTCATAATATTGTCTCCACGCCCTGTTTAGTGAATCTGCCAAGTGCTGGGCGTATTGGACACCTAACGACGCTGTAGAAAAACTCTTTTCATTCGCGCATTTTGCGGTGAACCAAATGGAATAACAAGGCTCCAATGGGAAGTTGTCTTTCAGGAGCTCTCGTATGGCCCGTTACAAACCCATTGACACCAGCCCGCGGTTGATTGCCGTTGATCTCGAACGGCAACTTCTTCCAGGCACATTTGAGCACGCGCTCAATCACTTGCTAGACCACGAACTGGATCTGTCCAGTTTTGACACCCATTACAAGAACGATCTGACCGGC
>DATCQI010000084.1:0-16181 GCA_036569545.1 Rugosibacter sp.
CGGATTTTATCCTTACATCAGCACAATGTCGAACTGCTCTTGCGTATAGCCGCTTTCAGCATGGAGTGACACAGCGCGGCCAATGAAATCGGACAGCATGGTCAAAGCTTGCGCCTCTTCTTCCAGAAACTTATCGATCACCATCGGGGCAGCGATGACGCGTAATTCGCGTGCAGCAAACTGGCGGGCTTCGCGCAGTAGTTCGCGCAAAATTTCATAGCAGACCGTTTGCGCCGTTTTTATTTCACCACGTCCGCTACATACCGGGCAAGGCTCGCAAAGGATCTGCGCCAGACTTTCACGCGTGCGCTTGCGTGTCATTTCGATCAACCCCAGCTGAGTAAATTCGGATAGGGTGATGCGTGTGCGATCAGATGCCAGGGCTTTTTTGAATTCAGCGAGAACTGCCGCTTGATGTTGCTCATCGTCCATGTCAATAAAATCGACAATAATGATGCCGCCCAGGTTACGCAGGCGCAGCTGATGTGCCACCGATAATGCGGCTTCAAGGTTTGTCTTGAAAATCGTGTCATTAAAATTACGCACGCCGACAAATCCACCTGTATTCACATCGATGGTAGTCATGGCTTCGGTTTGATCAAAAATCAGATAGCCACCCGATTTCAGATCAACACGTCGCGCGAGCGCTTTTTGTATTTCATCCTCGATGCCATGTAACTCAAACAGCGGGCGGTCGCCCGTGTAGTGCACCAGACGATCACTGACTTGTGGTACATACTCTTGTGCAAAAATCTTCAGCTTCTGAAAGTTTTCACGCGAATCGATCAGCACAGCCGTGGTTTCTTCTGTGACAAAATCCCGCAGCACGCGTTGCGCCAGGGTGAGGTCATAATGCAACAGCACCGGCGGAAACATCCCCACACTGCGCTGTTTTATTTCCTGCCAGATACGGCGCAAATAGACAATGTCAGCCGCCAGTTCTTCATCGCTCGCCTCACAGGCGACGGTGCGTAAAATAAATCCGCCACGATCTTCTGGCGAGAGTAGTGCCTGAATACGGCCACGCAATTTTTCGCGCGCTTCTTCGTCAACAATCCGCTGGGAAATCCCCACATGATCGTCTTGCGGCAGGTAAACCAAGAGCCTGCCTGCAATCGAAATCTGCGTCGTCAAGCGCGCACCTTTGGTGCCAATGGGCTCTTTTTGTACCTGAACGCGCAGCGATTGTCCTGCGCTAAGCACCTGTTCAATGGGTCGCTGCTCTGCGCCATTGGTCACGCGCTCTTCCCAGATATCACCGGCATGCAAAAAAGCCGAGCGCTCCAGGCCAATGTCGATAAATGCCGATTGCATGCCAGGCAAAACACGCACAACGCGGCCCAGATAAATATTGCCGACCACACCACAACTGTTGTTGCGTTCGATGTGTAACTCCTGAACGACACCTTGCTGCAATGAGGCAACGCGCGTTTCTTCCGGCGTGAAATTGATTAAAAACTCTTCAGCCACGTATGCGCACCATCAGCAGAGGAATCTCACACTGCTTGTCCGAATTCACGCAGCATGAGCACAGTCTCACATAATGGCAAACCTACAATACCAGTGTAAGACCCGCGAATGGATTCAACAAAAGTCGCCGCGCGGCCTTGGATACCGTACGCGCCAGCCTTATCCAGTGACTCGCCTATTTGCACATAACGCAGAATTTCGTCCTCTGTCAGCGTTCTGAACGTGACTTCACTCACCGATAAACAGGATTTAACCCGCGGTTCAACATCGTGCGGCAAGGCCGCCACAACCGCAGTCAACACGCGATGGCTGCGGCCGGATAAGCGGCGTAAAATGGCGATGGCATCTGCACTATTTTTAGGCTTGCCGATCACTTCGCCATCCAGATCGATCGTTGTATCGGCTGCCAGCAGCAGCCGCTTTGGCAAATGGCGCTGCAACAAAAGGTTAGTGCCAAAAATAGCCTTGGCGCGGGCAACTCGATGCACATAGACTTCCGGCGTCTCCCCGGCTAAGCAACTTTCGTCAACTTCTGCGTCTTGTCTTTCACCAGAGCGAAATAACAGCAACTCAAAACGAATACCAGCCTGGTTAAGCAATTCACGGCGGCGTACGCTTCGCGATACAAGATAAATACGGTTATCAGGCATAGTAGTCACTCACGATGATAAGGGTGTCCTTTGATCACGCTGGCAGCACGATACAGCGCTTCGGCCAGAATAACCCGGACAAGCGCGTGAGGCAAAGTCAGACTGGAAAGTCGCAAAGTTTCGTGAGCCGATTCCTTGATGCGTGTTGCCAAACCGTCAGGGCCGCCAATCAAAAAGGCGACATCATACCCACCTGACATCCATTGCTTTAAGCGATCGCCCAACTGCCGTGTTGTGACTGCATCTCCCTGCTCATCCAACACCACCCGGCGACAGCTTAACGGCAATGCAGCATCAAGACGCGCGGCTTCAGCAGCCATCATCGCCGTGGCATTTTTGCCGGTCGTTCGTGGTTCGGGTTTAATGTCCAGCAAATCAAGCGACAGCTCGCGCGGCATCCGCTTGGCGTAGTCGCGCCAGCCAGCCACCATCCATTCGGGCGGGCGCGCAGAAATCGCAGCAACAATTAATTTCACTTCCGCTGGCTCACTATTCGCTCGTTGTCGGCCCACAATAACTCATACTCAGCACACGTAGGCTTAATCGTCCTCAGGTTTTTTGCTGCGTTTGGGCACCGCTTGCCAAAGCTCTTCAAGATTGTAGTGGGAACGAATTACCGGCTGCATCACATGTACCACAATATCCGCCAGATCAACTAACACCCACTCACCCGTTTCTTCACCTTCTATGCCAAGCACGTCACCCTCAGCTTCTTTAACTTGGTCATACACGTTACGTGCGAGCGATTTAACATGACGACTGGAGTCCCCGCTGGCGATGATCATGAAGTCGAATAGTGAGGTGAGCTTGCTGGTGCTGATCACTTCAATATCTTTTGCCTTCATGTCTTCTAGTGCGTCGATGACGATTTTTTGCAGTTTTTTAATTTCCATAGCGTGTTCAATAAATAGAATGGGTTTCAATATAGTCGAGAACGGTGTCAGGCACCAAATGACGCACACTCAGGCCCTGCGCCAGTCGCTGGCGAATCATGGTAGCTGAAATTGCTAGCGGGGTGATGCTAAAGGGCACAATGCGACCGGCGGGTGCCGAGGCAATATCGGCTGGACAACCAAGCCGCGCTGCCAACTCGGCGACAAGGCGCGCATCCACCCTATCCGCCAGATCACTAGCGCCAAGAATTTGCTGCCTTGTTTCGGCATCGATTGTGTTTGTGTTATCTGCGGTGGCCGGCAACAGCGCAGGTAGTCCGGGCCTTGTGGCAACACCAATATGCGCTAATTGAAAAAGCGCTTGCCAGCGATGCCATGCGGGGAGTTGAGCAAAAGCATCTGCGCCCATGAGCAGCACCAAAGGGCGCGCTGGGCCGTATTGCGCACGCAAGCGCTCGAGTGTGGCGACGGTATAGCTGGGACTGCGCGTGACCACTTCAGTATCATCCAGATCAAAGCCCGGGGCAGTGGCAAGCGTGCGCTCTGCCATGACTAACCGCTGCTGCGGGCTCGCTCGTGGTGCTTCACGCAATAGCGGCTGGCCTGCCGGAACAAATATGACACGTGTCAATGAGAGCACTTCACGTGCCTCGATAGCCAAGCGAAGATGCGCGATATGCAGGGGATCAAACGTGCCGCCAAAAACACCTATTGCCCCCTCTTTATCTGGCGTAGCTGGTGATTCCGACGTGATTAGCGCAGCCGGCTGGTCGAGCATCCGTGGATCATTCATTGGCTGCGGCGGCCTCGCTAAAGACATCGCGATATGAAATATACATGCTCGAAACAAGTACCGGCCCTAACAGCAATACCAGGGCCATCCGCGCGAACATGGCCAGAATCCCCGTCATTGATGGCATAAACAGGCTGACGATAACAATCACCGTGCCGGGCAGGGCAATGCCAACACCAAAAATGACTAGCCCATACACCGTAAAAGCCCGCCAGTTGCGCCAACTGGCAACAAAGCTGAAGAACAGCGCTTTAACCGCTGACACGCCGTTCCACGCAGCAAGCAGAGGTGCAAACCAGAACGCCATCACGACAGGGCTGGCTAACAGCAAAAACAGGCCCAGATGACTCAGCACATCAGAGAGTTGTTCTGCGGCTTTGCTTTGATCCGGATTCAGTTCAATCATCAGCGGTTGACTGGCGAGCAGCAAAATAACCGAACCTAGCAAGTGCAACCCGCCTAATCGCAGCAGGTTGATGCGTTGCGCTTCCAGGCCCGCGCTCAAAAGTTCCTGCGTCAAGGGCTGATCATGATCCAACGCACGGCATGCATTGCTGAACAAGGCAGTTAACATCGGCAATGCCAAAGGCAATAAAAACGGGCCAATGAATGGAATCAGGTTAACAATCAGCACAATTAAAAAGTACGCCAACGTGATACTCGTCATCTGTCTTGGGTAACGGCGCAAGAGTCGCCAACCCGCAATCAGCCAAAGCAGGCCATGACGTGCGGGCAGAGTGCGGACTTTCATCGTTTGTCTTTCAGGGTGAAGTTAATTGGTGGCGTGGCGTGTATCGGAAACTCGGCTGCAAACTCCGCCGGATCAAAAGCCCGATCGCCTTCGGGATCAGGCACACCGGTAATGGCAAGATTGGAAAAATCAAACAGCCTTGCATCCAGCAAATGCGAGGGCACCACGTTTGACAGACTGCGAAAAAGCGTTGCGATGCGCCCGGGAAACTGTTTTTCCCAATCATTCAACATACGCTTAACCTGTTGGCGTTGCAGATTAGGCTGCGAACCACACAAATCACACGGAATAATAGGAAATTTGCGCAGCGCAGCCCATGCTTCCAGATCATTTTCTGCACAATAGGCCAGTGGTCGTATCACCATATGGCGGCCATCGTCCGAGACCAGCTTGAGCGGCATGGATTTTAATTTTCCGCCAAAGAACAGATTCAAGAACAGCGTTTGCAAAATATCATCGCGGTGATGGCCCAAGGCGATTTTTGTCGCACCCAACTCGTCGGCCACACGATACAACACCCCCCGCCGCAGACGCGAGCACAACGAACAGGTCGTTTTCCCCTCCGGGATGACACGCTTGACGATGCTATAGGTATCTTCATTTTCGATATGAAAAGGAATGCCTAAACCTGTCAGATACCGGGGCAATACATCGGCAGGGAAACCCGGTTGTTTCTGATCCAGATTAACCGCAATGATTTCAAAATCAATTGGCGCGTGCTCGCGCAAATGGAGCAGCATATCGAGCATGGCATACGAATCCTTGCCGCCGGATAAGCAAACCATCACCCGGTCGCCCGCTGTGATCATGTTGAAATCAGCAATCGCCTGACCCGTATTGCGGCGCAATCGTTTAGCCAGCTTATTGGCTTCAAAGGCCGGCTTGTTTACCTGCCGCGAGGTTAAGGGAACATTCATTTTTTACCTTGTCAATCTTATAAATGGGTACTTCTGCCGCCATCCACCGTGATAACTTGCCCGGTAACATAAGGCGCATCAAAAACCAAAAATTTCACCGCACGGGCAATATCCGTTGCCGAACCTACGCGCTTAAGCAGCGTATGTTCGATGATGGCCTGGCGTTCATCCGCTGAAAAATCCGTCGCGTTTTCAGGCCACTCAACCGCACCCGGAGCAACTGCATTCACCCGTACTTGCGGGCCCAGCTCGACAGCCAGTGCGCGCGTCAAACCCAATAAACCCGCTTTGGCCGCGCAGTACAGCGCATATCCCTTGAGTGGGCGCTCGGCATGCACATCCGTCAGATTGACGATACATCCCCCATCCTGTGCCAGATGTGGCGCTGCCGCTTGCGCGAGAAACAGCGGTGCTTTGAGATTTGTGCCAATGAGGTCATCCCACGCCGCCGTATCCGTAGCGCCGACTTTTGTAGGATAAAACGACGAGGCATTATTGACCAACCCATCCAGCCGACCAAAGTGAGCAACCACTGCGGCGACCAGTTCAGGTAAGGCATCCGTGTTACACAAATCCGCAGCAAATGCCGTGGCTGACTCTGGCCGCGGTGCATTGAGCGATGTTGCCAGTGCCAGTGCTTCTGTTTTGGAGCTGTGATAGTGAATCGCGACATAGGCACCTGCGGTATGCAGGGTGCGCACGATCTCAGCGCCAACACGGCGCGCTGCACCCGTCACTAGAATGACAGGCGCCGGAAAGGAGAAGTTATCTGGGTTCATCGCGCGGGCAGTATACCGGCCAACACCCTTGCTGCCGCAGCAAAACCAAAACCTGCGGTGACTGCCACGGAAGACCCATAGCCCGCGCAGGCAATGCCCGCACTACCATCCAAACCAGTACGGTCATCCGTTAAACAGAGGCTCTCATTCGTGGCATCGCCTTCCACTGGCATGCCCGCAGGGCGCCGAATTTGTTCTGGCGAAAAAACGCATTCCACGCCAAACTTCTTTTTTGGGTCCCTCGAAAAACCATACAGCTTACGCAGTCGGGCGCGCACTTTCGAGGCCAGCGCATCCTGCGTTGTACGCGCCAGATCAACCACCTGTATTTGTGTGGGGTCGAGCCGCCCGCCTGCGCCACCCGTCGTCAGGATACGTATGCCCTGCTGGCAGCAATGTGCAATCAGCGCAGCTTTGGCGCGCACGTTATCAATGGCATCAATAACGGCATCGCACGCTGGAATCAGTTCAGCCACGTTTGTCTCGTCAATGAATTCTTCGATAGTATCCACTTGGCAAGCCGGGTTAATTCCCGCAATGCGGGCCGCCATCGCCAATACCTTGGCCGCACCCAGGGTGGCTTCTAGCGCATGAATCTGGCGATTGATGTTTGAGGCTGCAATATGATCAAGATCAATCAGCGTGATGCGTCCCACCCCTGAACGGGCCAGCGCTTCAGCTGCCCACGAACCCACGCCGCCTATGCCCACCACCGTGACATGAAATCCTGTAGCGCGGACCAGGGCACCCGCGCCATACAGGCGATCAATGCCCGCAAATCGCCGGGCATGATCAGTGACTTCTCCGTCTGGGATTGAATGAATGGATGGAATGGGCAGGGAAGACATAAGGTGTCACGCAGACTGAACGGATGATCGAGCCACCCTGTAAGAGCGCCTTCCCTGAGTTGCAGGCAGGTCTTTATCTGCCCAGCTTTTTAGCGCTAACGCCGCCGATGCCAAAATGTGCTTTTGGCATTTCATTGATCATCACCCGAACCGTTTCAGGCTTGACTTCCAGGCTGCGACATATGGCATCGGTTACTTCGGCGATCAGTCGCTCTTTTTTTGCGTCGTCACGCCCTTCCATGATGTTGATCTGCACGATAGGCATTTGAACTCCTTTTACACAAAGCGCAGCGAAACGCTGCCCATGCCTTGCACACGCAGCGTAATTGCATCGCCTGCCTTGACCGCTACCGCCTCGGTGATACCACCTGACAGAATCAGCGAACCAGCCGGAATTTCTTCGCCCCGCGCACCCAGATGATTCGCCAGCATGGCAATGGCAACCGCAGGGTGGTTAAGCACCGCAGCGCCTGCACCAAAGGCAACAGGTTCGCCATTTTTTTCCAGCACGATGCCAACGGTGCGCATGTCCACTCCAGATGGCGGCTTGATCATGCCACCAACCACATAACGCGCCGCCGAGGTATTGTCTGCAATCACGCTTTTCAAATCAAACTTGAAATCGCGGTAGCGCGAATCGATCACCTCAATACCGGGCAAGACAAAATCTGTTGCGGCCAGTACTGTAGCGATATTGCAGCCGGGACCGCGCAACGGTGCCTTGGTGACGAACGCAATTTCAGGCTCGACCTTGGGGTGAATCAATTCGGAGGTTTTTACTTCGCCGCCCTCCATGATGCAGCCGTAATCCGTAATAAAACCAAACACGGGCACAGTTACACCCATTTGCTTCATTTTGGCGTGCGAAGTCAAGCCGGCTTTAAAGCCACTGATCTTGTTTCCCCGTGCAATTTTTCTTTGCTTTATGGCTTCCTGGATGGCATACGCATCCTCGAAATCCATATCGGGGTATTCCTCGGTAATTTTCAGCGTATCGCGTGCTTCCAACTCGCAGTTTTCGAGGTGCTCTGCCAGTTTGGCAATAATGGCTTTATCCAGTTTCATGCAGTTTTCTCCGTATTCAAGCAGCTTTGGCTGCAGGCGCATCGGCTGCCGCCTGTGCACGCTGCTTGGCGAGGGTCATGGCCGTATCTTCAATCATGTCTTCCTGCCCACCGACCATACCGCGCCGACCCAGTTCAACCAGCAGATCGCGCGAAGGGATGCCATACTTTGCACCCGCACGCTTGGCAAACAACAGGAAGGAACCATACACCCCGGCATAACCCAAGGTGAGCGCATCACGGTCAATGCGGATGGGGAAGTCCATCATAGGCACGACCAGATCGTCGGCTACATCCTGAATTTTCCAGACGTCCACGCCTGTTTCAATGCCCATGCGATCGCACACGGCGATCAACACTTCCATTGGCGTATTACCTGCCCCGGCACCCAAGCCAGCACTGGCCGCATCAATACGATTCGCACCGCATTCAATGGCTGCGATGGAATTGGCGATACCCATCGCCATGTTGTGGTGGCCGTGAAAACCCAGCTCGGTTTCGGGCTTCAAGGCAGCGCGCACAGCAGAAATTCTGGCTTTGACATCATCGGGCAGCATGTAGCCTGCCGAATCGGTGATGTAGATACAGTTTGCGCCATAACCTTCCATGAGCTTGGCTTGCGTCACCAAACCTTCGGGGGTATTCATGTGCGCCATCATCAAAAACCCGACAGTATCCATGTTCAGTTTGCGCGCCAGCGTGATGTGCTGTTCGGACACATCCGCTTCGGTGCAGTGGGTTGCGACACGTATGGTGCTCACGCCCAGACCGTGCGCCATGCGCAGATGATCGACAGTACCAATACCTGGCAGCAGCAGCGCCGAAACCTTGGCTTTTTTCATCAAGGGAATTACCGCACCGAGATATTCTTCGTCGGTATGCATAGGAAAGCCATAGTTCACCGAAGATCCCCCCAGGCCATCGCCATGAGTCACTTCAATCAGCGGAACGCCTGCTTCATCCAGTGCCGTCGCAATAGAACGCATTTGCTCGAGCGTCATCTGATGACGCTTGGGGTGCATACCATCACGCAAGGTCATGTCATGCACAGTGATTTTTTTGCCTTTTAGATCCATGAGAGCTCTCCTTAGGCCGCTAAAGGTGCGGCAACGGGTTCAAGAACAAGATTGCCGGCGATAATTTCTTCGGCAAACATTTCAGCAGTACGTGCAGCTGCAGCAGTCATGATGTCCAGATTGCCGGCGTACTTGGGCAAATAATCGCCCAAGCCTTCCACTTCCATATAAATCGAGACGCGATTACCATCAAAAATCGGGCCGTTCACCAAGCGGTAGCCCGGCACATACTTTTGCACTTCCTTGATCATGTCATGAATCGAGGCGGTGATTTTTGCTTGGTCCGGCTCGGTTTCGGTCAGGCAGTGCACGGTGTCGCGCATGATGAGCGGGGGTTCTGCAGGATTGATGATAATGATTGCCTTGCCTTGCTTGGCGCCACCGACCTTTTCGATCCCGCCGGCTGTAGTACGCGTAAATTCATCAATATTCTTGCGTGTGCCCGGGCCGGCCGATTTAGAGGACACTGTTGCCACAATCTCGCCATATGTTACGGGTTGCACACGGGAAACAGCGGCCACAAGCGGAATCGTTGCCTGGCCCCCGCAGGTGACCATGTTCACGTTCATTTCGCGTTTGCCCACATGCTCTTTGAGATTCACTGGCGGAATACAGAAAGGCCCGATGGCAGCGGGTGTCAAATCGATCATCATGACACCCAGTTCATTGAGTTTACGGCTGTTTTCTGCATGCACATAGGCACTGGTGGCATCAAAGGCAATTTGGATGTTATCTGCCTTGACGTGGGGCAGCAGGCCATCCACACCATCGGCAGTAACCTTCAGGCCCATGTCTGCTGCGCGTTTCAAGCCATCCGATGTCGGATCAATGCCGACCATCCAAACGGGCTCCAGCACAGGGCTGCGCTTGAGTTTATAGAGCAGATCGGTGCCGATATTGCCGGGGCCGATTAATGCACAACGGATTTTTTTCATCTCGGTAACTCCCAAAAGTAAGCAGTAAAAATCAAACAAAAAAACAAAGCTAAAGCAAACTACGAACAACGCCCCCTTCGGCATGGATCGCGGCGCCATTGGTTGCCGCAGAAAGCGGGCTGCACAGATAGGCGACCGTACTGGCGATTTCTGCAGGCTCAATCAGTCGCTTGAGTATGGAAGTAGGCCGGGCAGAAGCAAACAGTTGTTTCTCTATATCAGCAAAGCTGACTTGTTGCTGCTTTGCCAGATTTTCGAAGTACTCGCCTACCCCCTCCGTGCGAGTCGGCCCTGGTAATACGGCGTTAACCGTGACACGCGTGCCGACACAAGTTTCAGCCAAACCACGTGAAACAGACAATTGTGCCGATTTTGTCATGCCGTAATGCACCATCTCGGCAGGCGGACACACACCCGATTCGCTGGATATGAAAATGATACGCCCCCAGTCGCGGGTTTTCATCTGCGGCAAATAATGACGTGCCAGACGCACACCACTCATGACATTCACCTCGAAAAACCGAAACCATTCGCTATCATCAATTGCCTCAAACGGCACCGAAGCAAAAATGCCGAGGTTATTGACCAGAATATCGATTTCGGGGCAAACCGTTAATAACTGTGCAACCCCCGCAGCAGTCGATAGATCTGCCGCAATGCCACTCACTGTGGCTTGTGGGCAAGCAGCACGCAAGCGCGCCAATGCGTCATCCACGCGCGCCTGTGTGCGGCCGTTGAGGGTAACGTGCGCACCTTCAGCCGCTAACGCACTGGCAATGGCAAAGCCAATGCCAGCCGTAGAGCCGGTTACCAGTGCGCGCTTGGCATTAAGTTGTAAATCCACCGTAGACTCGATTAAACGAAATTAAAAAAATTAAACGAAAATTAAACAAAGCGCACCGAACAGCTGCCAATGCCACCGATCGTGACACGGAAATTATCGCCCGCTGCAATGGGGAACATGGCGGCCAGAGAACCCGACAACACGATTTCACCTGCCTTGAGCGGGATACCTAATGCACCCAGCGTATTGGCTAACCAAGCGATGGCATTCACGGGCGAGGCCATCGTTGCAGCGCCTGAACCAGTACCGACAATCTCTCCATTCCGCTCAACCAGCATGCCGCATGTCATCAAATCCACCTTGCGCACGTCCACTAATTGATCGCCCAGCACCATGACACCGCACGAGGCATTATCCGCCACGGTATCCTGAACCTTGATTTTCCAGTCGCGAATGCGTGAATCGACAATCTCAAAGCAAGCAATCACGCCTTCTGTGGCTGCCAGCACATCAGCACCCGTGACGCCTGGACCCATCAAGTCTTTTTTCATGACAAAGGCAATTTCACCTTCCGCCTTGGGCTGGATCAGGGATTTGTACTCGATGGCTTCGCCTTCGTTGTAAATCATGTCATCAAGCAAAATGCCGAAGTCAGGCTGATTCACGCCCAGCATGTTCATGACCACCTTGCTGGTGACGCCAATTTTTTTGCCGACAATCCTCGCACCTTTTTCTATCCGCCGCCCCACCAAACAGCTCTGAATCTGATAACCATCGTTAATGGTAATGTCGGCATAGCGGTTAGTCAGCGGCTCAATGACTTGCCCGGTGATCAGTGCTTGATAAAGTTCGTCGCCTAACAACTGGATGGTTTGCTTATCCATGATTTTCCTTAAAGTTTAATGCAGACATTCTTAAGTTCTGTGTAAAACTCGAGCGAGTGAACACCCCCCTCGCGACCAATACCGGATTGCTTTGCCCCGCCGAATGGCGTGCGCAAATCACGCAGGAACCAGCTATTTACCCAAGCGATACCGACCTCCATTTTAGCCGCTACACGGTGGGCGCGAGAAAGGTTCTGCGTCCAGATTGCGGTTGCCAGGCCATACTCATTATCGTTGGCGCGCGCCAGCACTTCTTCTTCAGTGTCAAACGGCGCAATGTGGCAACAGGGGCCAAACACTTCTTCTTTAACCACAGACGCTGTTTCCGGCAAACCAGTCCAGATGGTCGGCTGTACCCAGCATCCATTCGCCAATTCACCCGGCATGTCAGGCACGCCACCCCCAGTAACAACCGTTGCGCCCTCTGCTTTGGCTTTCGCGTAATACGACAAGACTTTTTCCTGATGCTCCTTGCTGATCAGCGGCCCCATATTGGCGGTCTCATCATCAGGTATCCCTAGTTTCAAGCCCTCGGCACCCTTTTTCATCGCTGCAACAAACTTCTCGAATATCGGCCGCTCAACATACACGCGCTCAGTGCCTAAACACACCTGACCACAGTTAGCAAAGGCTGACCGTAACGTGCCTTCAATGGCCGCATCAAAATCGCAATCCGCAAACACGATGGCCGCATTTTTGCCACCCATCTCTAACGACACCGGGCGCGCGCCTTTGGCGGCGGCCCTCATAATCACTTCGCCTGTACGCGTCTCGCCAGTAAAGGTAATCGCATTCACACCGGGATGACCAGTCAGAAAAGCACCGGCAGAATCCGGTCCGAAACCATTCACCACGTTATAAACACCTTTGGGCATGCCGACCTTGTTCATCACCTCGCCCAGCAGCAGCGCGGTTTGAGGTGTTTCTTCCGAAGGCTTGATCACCACTGTATTGCCGCAAGCCAAGGCAGGGCCAACCTTCCAGGTCATCAGCAATAAAGGCAGATTCCACGGGCAGACCACCCCGACCACACCCACCGGAGCACGGTAACCGTAATTTATTGAGCCCTTGCCATCCGGAGTAGCCATCTCGAAAAATTCTGTCGGTACGTTTTTCACGACGTCGGCAAACACTTTGAAATTTGCCGCACCGCGCGGAATGTCAATGTGGCGCGCCAAGCTGCGAGGCTTGCCGGTATCGGCACATTCAGCCGCCAGAAAATCCTCGAACCGTGCATTGATTTCATTGGCCACCGCGTACAACAACTCAACGCGATCAGCCACCGCCATCTGTCCCCAGGGGCCATTCAACGCGGCGCGCGCAGCCTTGACCGCTGAATTCACTTCAGCCTCACCGGCTTCGCATACTTGTGCAATCACCGAGTTATCCAGCGGCGAGCGCTTTTCAAACCATTTATTGTTGCTAACAAACTCGCCGTTGATAAAGTTTTTGAGTTGCTTCACTGTTTATCCTTTTGACTGATTGCTTTTTTGATGACGAAACATTCGTTGATATAAGAAAACCAGACTGTGAGCATTAGACAAAGGGTTAATCACTTGTCATGCTGCCTTGAAAAGTCGGCTCTCGCAATACGGCGTTTCACGCTGAATAGGCAACATTACGACGCATCTCATACGATCAGAAAATATTCTGCTCTGCTCCCGCGGTCGAAATATTTTATGAAGCTACGAAGTATAAACCTTAGCCCGATCTCACGGGAACCCTACCAAGAGTAAGGGCAAGAACTACCCACGGCCAGTAGTTCTTGCCCTTCACTGCCCTCTGCCTGAAATGTCAGCGGGAATAGTTCATGGATAAATTAGCCGCGATATTTTCTTTCGCACATCTGAGCCCAGGCTCTACCATTGGCTTCGGTTGCCGCACGCCAATCGTCCGGGATATCCTGATAAGGCGCACGGCAGGGGCCGGCCTGGATATAACCCGCAGCATTGCAGCGCAGTTTCTCAACTTGAACGTTGTACTTGGCCAGATCCTTAAAGTCAGGGATCGCGTTCGGCAAACCATGAATATCATGCATGATCTCCCCCATGCGTGCCTTATCACCGGCATCAAGCGCTTTTTGCAGGGCAACCACGGGTTCGGGCCCCATCACGCAGGCGGTAGACCACATGCCTTTCACGCGATCACCCACCAGGTCATAGGCCATGGGTGCAACAAAGTCGATCGGCAAAAATTGCACCTGGGGGGCGGCATCCATGCTGGCGGGCAAATCGGCCAGCATGTTCTTTGGATCCATCAGATTGCCCACGTATTTACAGGTCACCACGGTCGGGCAGTGTTTGCCCACACCGGCCCAGAATTCAACCGGGAAAGTGGATTTGAAGAACAATGGGTTGGCATACACCATCAAACCCATGTCCGGCACGGCTTCGGCCAGATCAGCGTAAAACTTGACCGAATTGGCAATGGTCGGCGTCTGCCACAAGGGCAAGCCTACAAAACCCCCTTCAACACCCAGTTCGCGAAACATCCTCATTTGACGCACAGTTTCCTTTGTGCCCAGCGTGGTAATACCCGCAAACACAGGCACCCGACCACGCGCCACCTCAACGATGGTGCGCGTAAAAGCGAGCTTTTCTTCCAACGAAAGCGCTGCGCATTCGCCCGTCGTGCCATTTGCGGCAATGGAACCAATGCCCGCAGAAATCAGCATTTCGGTCATGCGCGCGGTCTCATCCAAATCGACAGAGTCCTCAAACTGCCAGCCGCCTTGCCCTTCTTTGCAAGGGGTGGGAATCATCGCGGCCACGCCACGGATATCGTCTTTAGTGAGCATGTAAAACTTTCTTGGTTGTCGTCAAAGACGGCATCTTACAGAATAAAAACCCAATAGTCAGTTGCACCGAACAAAAGTGGCGCTGTTTTCGCCGGGTTGTACTTGCCGTGACCTAGCGACATATTGCTATGCAAGCTGTTCACCTCTTGAAGCATCTTATCGCCGCACCACCAACGCCGACTTTTTGATCATCGCCTGCGCCATTGAGTTGCCGCCATGCGCTAATAAATGCGCGAGAAGCCACTTGTCAGATAGCCGCCCTAAAAAGAAGACCCCGGCTGCTGCAAAAATAAACGCTCTTGCTCAGTCGATTCGCGACCCAGAATTACATTGCGATGCGGAAAGCGTCCGAACCGCTGAATCACCTCATGGTGCCGTTTGGCGTAATCCAGGGCAGATGCAAACGCCCCCTCTTGGCCGGGCGGGGCATCGTCAAGCAAGCGGGTGAACAAAGTGACCGCGCGCACTTGATCTACCAATGTTTCACTGTGTTCAAAAGGTAAATACGCAAACCAGCGCATGAAAGGCGACAAGCTTTCATCCTGTGCGCTGGCAACTAAATCATCTGCCAACGCATGCGCTGCCGCATCGCCGGCAAAGGCTTTGGGCGTATCCCGAAAAATGTTGCGCGTAAATTGATCGAGCAAGAGAATTTCAGCTAGCCGCGTGAGCGCCTGTCCTTCTATCCGCTCGCTGACAGCAAATCGCTCGCCGACCAATGCTGCCTCAACCTCTTTGGCAAAGCGCTCGCGAATCTGCTTATCAAATCCTGCGTCCTTCTGAAACCACGCCGCACGATAAGCGTTATGCAAAGAATCTTGGCTGGGTAAAAACCAGAAGTCGAGAACTGCCTGCGCAGGGGTTGCGATCACCCGGCTGCCTTGGTGCCCCGCTTGGCTGGCGCTTTTTTTGCCTTGCTGGCGGCTTTTGGCTTTGCAACGGCTGCCTTGCTTGAACCTTCAGCTGAACCTTCAACTGAACCTGCAACCAAATTCCTGGTTGAACCATCCCCTGAATCTTTGGCTGCCGCTGATTTGGTTCCCTTGGCGCCGGGTTTTGCCGCCGGCTTGGCGCCTGCTTTTGCGACGCGCGGCTCGAATTCAAAGCTCACTTTGCCCGTGGCCGCATCGCGCGTTAAAAAGGCGGAAAACTTGCGTCGCGTTTTGTTGGAAATAAATCCCCTGAGCAAGCTGGTCTTGCCGGTTTCCAACAGTTTCTGCATTTCTTCTCGCGCAATTTCCTGTTGCAGGATCACCTTGCCGGAACGAAAATCGCAACTTTTTTCTGCGCCTACCGCTTTTTCGCAGACATACATCATGCCGTGTTCAAACACGCGCGCCGCGCATTTTGGACAAGCGCCCAAAGATTCCTGCCCTGAAAAATCGACAGGTTCGCTGGCATCTGCATCCGACTGGCCGAAATCGAATTCAGGCGTGTGATCTTCCTTGAGCTTGATCATCGCCGCAAAAGCCCGCCCCATCTTGCTGCGAAAACCTTGCAGCGGGCCGATGACGCGCTTTTCCAATAGCTCGTCCATTTC
>DATCQI010000085.1:0-7720 GCA_036569545.1 Rugosibacter sp.
GATACTGATCCTTTTTATCCTGCCAAAATCAACATTGCTCATTTTTACGCTGATCATGTAATGGCGATAGCTAGTAGCCTGGCCAAAGAAGTCGTGGAAGGCGGCGCAAGTACTTTAGTACTGGATGAAGTGCATTTTTAATGAGCAATTAAAAAGTCGGTGCGTGTGATACGCTGCGCAACAAGTTCCCTTGGGGGATAGCGTTACTCATTTCAGCTAGATCGACGGTTTGTAGTGAAACTCAGTGATTGTATGGGCGTCGTCAACTTACCGCTTTGTCGTGCGTTATATATGCTGCGAGATACTAATCGCTTGGTAGTTGTTGTCTTGTCAGACTCAGTTCACTAGGAGAAAATCAATGAATAAATTAGCTATGTTGTTGGTTGGCCTTGTTATGGTTACGTTTAATGTATTTGCAGCGGTGAATGTCAATACGGCAACTCAGGAGCAACTCGAGTCACTGAATGGTATTGGCCCAGCTAAAGCCAAAGCCATTATTGATTACCGTCAGAAGAACGGAGCCTTCAAGACACTTGAAGATATTGATAAGGTGCCGGGAGTAGGGGCCGGTATCATGGGCAAGATTAAAAATGACGTGACGCTTACTGGGGCCACTACAGTGAAGGCGGAGCCAAGTGCCAAGAAGGCTGCGCCTGCTACACCCGCCACCAAAGCTGTGCCAGCTAAAGCAGCAACCCCGGCAACTCCTGCAGCCAAGGCTGAATCACCAGCAGATGCCAAAGCGGACAAGAAAGCGGCCGCCAAAGCAGAAAAAGAGGCCAAAAAAGCCAAGCAGGAAGCTGAAAAAGCAGCTAAAAAAGCTGAGAAGGATGCTAAAAAATCTGAAAATACCGCAACAAAGAAATAACCGTTCTATCGTGTTAAGGCCAATAAAAAAACCCTGCTCCGGCGGGGTTTTTTTATTCGATAAAAGCGTGAGTTACATCTGCTGATAAATCGGCCCCTCGCCACCCTGCGGGGCAACCCAATTGATGTTTTGTGTCGGGTCCTTGATGTCGCAGGTTTTGCAATGCACGCAGTTTTGTGCATTGATCTGCAACTGCGGATTGGTTCCGCTGGCATCGCGCACGATCTCATACACACCTGCCGGGCAATAACGCTGCTCGGGCGCATCATAGAGTGCCAGATTGATATTAATCGGCACATCGACATTCTTCAATTGCAAATGGCAAGGCTGGTCTTCTTCGTGATTCGTGTTGGAGAGAAAAACTGACGAGAGCCGGTCGAACGTCAGCACGCCATCAGGCTTGGGGTAATCAATGGGCGTGCAGTCAGCAGCCAGCTTGAGTTTGGTGTGGTCGCTCGTGTTGTGCAGCGTCCACGGGGCTTTGCCGCGCAACAACACCTGATCAATGCCGAACATCAGCGAGCCGGTGATCAGACCTTTGGCCATCCACGGCTTGAAGTTGCGTGCCGTGTGCAGCTCGTCATACAACCATGAAGCGCGCAGGGCTTTGGGATAGGCAGTGAGCTCATCGTGCGTGCGGTGGGCAGCCAGCGCGGCCGCAGCGGCTTCGGCGGCCAGCATGCCGCTCTTGATTGCAGCATGGCTGCCCTTGATGCGGGAAGCCACCAGGAGACCCGCATCGTCGCCAATCAGCGCGCCGCCCGGGAAGTCCAGCCGTGGCAGGGATTGCAGGCCGCCTGCCGCCAGCGCACGTGCACCATAGGCGATGCGCTTGCCACCGTTTAACATGGCAGCAATATGCGGGTGGGTTTTCATGCGCTGCATTTCCTCGAACGGTGCGAGGAAAGGATTGCTGTAACCCAAGCCAACCACCAAGCCAATGGCGATTTGGTTATCTGCCAAGTGGTAGATAAAGCCGCCGCCATAGGTGTCCCGACTCAATGGCCAGCCAGCGGTGTGCATGACCAGGCCTTTTTCGTGCTGGCTGGCGGGCACTTCCCATAATTCCTTGACGCCCAATGCATAAGTCTGCGGGTCGGATTTTTCGCGCAAATTGAAGCGGGCTTCAATTTCCTTGCCCAAATGCCCACGACACCCTTCGGCGAACAGCGTGTATTTGGCAAGCAGCTCCATGCCCGGCTGGTAAGCGGGACCATGCTCTCCGGTGTGCTTGACGCCCAAATCGCCCGTCGCTACACCGCGCACGGCGCCACGTGCGTCGTACAGCACTTCAGCACCGGCAAAGCCGGGGAAGAGATCAACGCCCAAGGCTTCCGCCTGCGCGGCCAGCCAGCGACACACCATCCCCAGGCTAATGATGTAGTTGCCGTGATTCTGAAAGCACGCGGGCAGCAGAAAATTCGGCACATCAACGCTGCCCTTGGACGTGAGAAAAGTAAACCGATCACGACTGACGGGTGTATCCAGCGGCGCATCCTTTTCTTGCCAGTCGGGTATCAGTTCATTGAGCGCGCGAGGATCCATCACGGCGCCCGAGAGAATGTGCGCGCCGATTTCAGCGCCTTTCTCGATCAGGCATACGCTGATCCCCGGGTTAATCTGTTTCAGACGTATCGCCGCCGACAGCCCTGCGGGGCCGCCTCCCACGATCAATACGTCAAATTCCATGGCTTCGCGCTGCATGTGATTCCTTTCAATACGGGGCAAACTCAATCTGCCGATTATAATCAGCCCTTCGTTTAACCCGCTGAATGCGTGTCATGAATTCTGTTGCAATTACCGATGCAAAGGTTGATCGCAAGCTGGTCTATCGCCTTGAAATGCCGCTGCGCTGGGGCGATCAGGACGCGATGAATCACATCAATAACACGCTGTATTTCCGTTACATGGAACAGGCGCGGGTCGAGTGGCTGGATTCTGTTTGCCCTGAAGAACGGCGCGAAAAGAATCAGGGGGCTGTGCTAGTCAATGCAAGCTGCACTTTTTTGATCCCGCTGACTTACCCCGGGAAAGTGTCATGCGATATTTTTGTCGCGCAGCCAGGGCGTAGCAGTTTGCAGACTTTTTATGAGTTGCGACGGGTAGATGATCATCGCCTGTATGCTGAAGGTGCCGCCAAGCTGGTATGGGTAAATAAGCTCAGCGGCAAGTCGATTCCGCTGCCAGATGCCCTTCGACTAGCCTTGGCTGATGCAGAGAAAACGTAACAAATCGCAGCTATGCTGACATTATTTAATGTAATGGGTATTTTGATCCATCAATTTCGCAAGGGATGTTTATGAATAAGATTTTCCCGTCTGCCACTGCAGCGCTCGAAGATGTCGTCAAGGACAACCAGCTATTGGCTGTTGGTGGCTTTGGTCTGTGCGGTATTCCCGAAGCGCTGATTGATGCCTTGCTGGCAAGTGGGGTCAAAGGGCTGACGGTGATTTCGAACAATGCGGGCATCGATGGATTTGGCCTGGGCAAGTTGCTCGAATCGCGCCAGATCAAAAAAATGATTGCTAGCTACGTGGGTGAAAACAAGGAGTTCGAGCGCCAGTATTTATCGGGTGAGCTTGAAGTGGAACTGACACCGCAAGGCACGCTGGCCGAGAAATTGCGTGCCGGTGGCGCAGGTATCCCGGCCTTTTTCACCAAGACAGGTGTGGGCACGCTGGTAGCAGAAGGCAAGGAGTTGCGTGATTTTGAGGGGGATACCTATGTGCTGGAACGCAGCCTGGTGCCTGAAGTTGCTCTGGTCAAGGCACACGTGGCGGATAAGTCCGGCAATTTGCAGTTTCGCCTGACTGCGCGCAACTTTAATCCGGCCGTGGCGATGGCGGGCAAGATCTGCATAGTGGAAGTCGAGCACATTGTCGAGACGGGCACGATAGATCCGGATCAAGTACACCTTCCTGGTATTTATGTGCATCGCATTGTGCATAACCCCAACCCTGAAAAGCGTATCGAACGCATCACGCTCAGAGAAATTGTGGAGAATTGACCATGGCATGGACTCACGATCAAATGGCAGCACGCGCTGCGCAAGAATTTCAAGATGGCTTTTATGTGAATTTAGGCATTGGCTTGCCGACGCTGGTAGCCAACCATGTGCCCGAGCACATGGAAGTGTGGCTGCAAAGCGAGAACGGCATGCTTGGCATCGGCCCTTTTCCCACCAAAGAGGAAGTGGATGCGGACTTGATCAACGCGGGCAAGCAAACAGTAACTACCATGCCCGGCTCAGCCATTTTCGGCAGTGATGAAAGCTTTGCCATGATTCGTGGCGGCAAGATCAGTCTGAGCATACTGGGTGCCATGCAGGTCAGCGAACAGGGCGATCTGGCCAACTGGATGATTCCCGGCAAGATGGTCAAGGGCATGGGCGGCGCAATGGATCTGGTGGTCGGCGTCAGGCGCGTGGTGGTGTTGATGGAGCATGTTGCCAAAAAGAAGGATGGCAGCGAAGACTTGAAAATTCTGCCTGCCTGCACCTTGCCGCTGACAGGCAAGGCGGTCGTTAATCGCATCATCACTGATTTGGCGGTGATGGATGTCACGCCAGCAGGGCTGAAAGTCGTTGATCTGGCGCCCGGCGTGACGATGGAACAGCTCCAGGCGAAGACGGGTGTGAAGCTGCAATAGGGTTTTGGCTATCAGGTTTCAGTGCAGCACGCGCCCGGCGGGCGGAAACAGCTCGTCAATGATTTCTGGGCCGAAACGGTATTCATGACCGCAGATTTCATCGGCGATGGAAATCATCTCGGTATCGGCGAGGATGTCGGCTACTTCGTCACGACCCATGGAAAGTAATAAATTGCGTATTTTTTCTTCATCACGCGGGCAATGCCAGGTGACCAGGCGCGGCGGGAAAACGCGGATATTTTCTGTGTTGAACAAGCGGGTGAGCAGCGTTTCCACCGGTAGCGCCAACTCGGCGGGTTGCACCGTATTGGCGAGTTGCTCGATGCGATTCCATCCGTCTTTATCGCGTAAATCAGCATCGGGCAGTTTTTGTAAAAACAGTCCGCAGGCGGTGTCATTGTCCGCTGTTAGCCACAGGCGAGAGGATAGTTGTTCGGACTGGGTGAGGTAATGCTCGAAAATGGCGGCTATCGTTTCGCCGTCGTTCGGCACCAGGCTTTGATAGGGCTCGGCATTTGCGGTTTGCAGCGTAAGCATGAGCTGGCCATCGCCGAGCAGATCTTTGGCCGTTGGGGGGGATGTTGAGGCTGAGGTAGCAAAAGTCGGTGCTGGCAAGACGGCGTCAGAACGAATTTCTTTGGTCAAAAACGGGGCGGCTTCTTCCAGTGAACTGCGCGCCATGCCGCGCAAGCGCAGTTGTTCGTCGCAATCCATTACCAACAGCGACACGGGTCCCGTGCCCTGCAGCTGAAAGCGCACGCGGCCAGGTGTTTTCAGATTGCTGCCTATGATGGTGGTGATAGCGGCCAGCTCGCCTAGCAGGTTGCGTGCGGCCGGGGCGTAATCGCGTACAGCGCACAGCGAGCGCCAGGCAGGCCCGAGCTGAACGAGACTGCCGCGAATGTCGAGGTCTTCAAACAGAAAGCGATGAATGGTATCCATACAGATTTAGCGCACGAAGCTGTCAAACAGGGTGGGGTCAAAACCGACCAGCAGCTGGCCCGCATCGTTTTCAACCAGCGGGCGGCGAATCACGCTGGGGTTTTCCAGCATCAGGGCGATGGCTTGGCTTTGCGTAGTGATGGCTTGTTGTTCGGGGCTGAGCTTGCGCCAAGTGGTGCCCTTGGTGTTGATGAGTGTTTGCCAGCCTAGCGTGCGACACCAAAGCACGAGTTTTTCGCGCGGTACGCCGAGTTTTTTGTAGTCATGAAATTCATAGCTGACACTATTCGCCTCACACCAGGCGAAGGCTTTTTTCATCGTATCGCAGTTCTTGATACCGTAGATTTTTACCATGATTCAGTTCTGTGTGAGAAAAGTTCGGAAAGGAAAGGCTCGGGGCAGAATGATAGCAAATGCGTGATAGCAAATACGGCATAATCAACGTATGAAAATTCGACCGCATACCCAATCCATAATGCGCCGCATTCTATTGGCGCTGCTTGTCATGCTGCTCATTGTTGTCGGTGTTTGGTGGGGCGTGCGTCCCAAGCCTATCCCCGTGATTTTTTCGGCCGTTGATCGAGGCAAGGTGGATGCCACTGTCGTCAACACGCGCGCCGGAACTGTGGAAGCCTGCCTGCGCACGCGGCTATCCAGCATTGTGGGTGGGCGCATTGAATATCTTGGCGTGAAAGAAGGCGATCGTGTCAAGAAAGGACAGTTGTTGATGAGACTGTGGAATGAAGATCAAAAAGCGCAACAGTATCTGGCAGAAACGCAGCGTGCTTTGTCCGCACAACACGTGAATGAGCAATGTGTCACGGCCGCAAATGCAGAGCGCGAGGCAAAGCGGCAAGCCTTGCTGCGTGCCAAGGGCTATGTATCCATTGCCAAGGAAGAAGCGGCAAGGACCGAAGCCGACGCCCGAAAATCGGCCTGCGCCAGCGCGCGGGCCGATGTCACCCAGGCTGACGCTCGTGTGGCGGTGGCACGCACGGAACAGCAGCGCACTATGCTAGTCGCGCCTTTTGATGGCACGGTGGCGAAGATTGTGGGTGAGTTGGGAGAGTATTCCACTCCCTCGCCACCAGGCGTGCAAACACCTCCGGCGATTGACTTGATTGATGACAGCTGCCTGTATGTCAAAGCGCCAATGGATGAAGTGGATGCGCCAAAAATCACCGCCGGGCTGCCTGTGCGCGTGACGTTGGATGCCTTGCCCAAGCAGCCGTTTGATGGCCATGTACGGCGTGTGGCACCCTATGTTTTGGCTGTTGAAAAACAGGCGCGGACGGTGGACGTGGAAGTGGATTTTGATGTGCCAACCAAAGGGCTGCTGGTAGGTTACAGCGCGGATGTGGAAATTGTTTTGCAGCAGCATAACGATGTGTTGCGTGTGCCAACCACGGCGATCATGGAGGGCGGAAAAGTGCTGGTGCTGGCACAAGGCAGCAATAAACTCGAAGCGCGCCAACTAAAACTGGGCCTCGCCAACTGGGAATACACCGAGGTGATTGATGGCCTGAAACTGGGCGAGCAGGTGGTAACGTCGCTTGAACGCGAAGGCGTAAAAGTCGGCGCTCGTGTGACGGCGGATACGACAGCTGTCGGCACAAAAACTACTGCAAATACTGTGGAAAAGTCGGCTGCAAACCCCGCAGAAAAATAAATGACACTCATTGCTCTGGCCGCTATCGAGCGTGTTTTTCATCTGGGTGAAACCGATGTGCATGCGCTGGCAAGTATTGATCTGAGTATTGCCGCAGGCGAATATGTGGCCGTGGTCGGCCCTTCGGGTTCAGGCAAATCGACCCTGCTCAATTTGCTGGGCCTGCTCGATCAGCCCACGGCGGGTACTTATCATCTTGAAGGGCGGGATGTCACTACGCTCTTGGCCGATGAACAAGCAGTTGTGCGCAGCCAGCGCATTGGCTTTGTATTTCAGAGTTTTCATCTCGTGCCGCGCTTGACCGCTGCTGAAAATATTGCCTTGCCGATGATGCTGGCTGGCATCCCTGTCACTGTGCGTGAGCAGCGCGTACGCCAGGCGCTGCGCGATTTTGGCTTGGACAATCGCGCCAACCATCGGCCGGATGAGCTTTCCGGTGGCCAGCGCCAGCGTGTCGCCATCGCCCGTGCCACCATCATGCAGCCCGCGTTGCTGCTGGCGGATGAGCCTACGGGCAACCTTGACCGTGCCACGGGTGAGGAAGTAATTCATCTGCTGGAAGCCTTGAATGCGAATGGCATGACGCTGATCGT
>DATCQI010000086.1:0-2671 GCA_036569545.1 Rugosibacter sp.
TGCAAAGCGGCCTCCGACATGCACCTGCCTTTTGTCGCTGTTGGCCTGCTCTACCGCCAGGGCTACTTCCGGCAAACCATAGATCGCCAAGGCAAACAGCACGCGCAGTTCGCAAACAACAATTTCGACGACATGCCAGTCGAACCGGTGCTCGACGCAGACGGTCACGAGATTTTCGTCAGCGTTGACTTCCCCGGACGCAGGGTCTGGATCAAGCTCTGGCAGGCCCGCATCGGCAACGCCAGAATCTATCTGCTGGACACCGATATCGAGAAAAACAGTCTGGCTGATCGCGACATCACCTACCAGCTTTATGGCGGTGATCGCCGCACCCGCATTGAACAGGAAATTCTTCTCGGGATAGGTGGTGTGCGTGCCTTGCGCGCACTCGGCTTAGCGCCCACGGTCTGGCATATCAATGAAGGACACGCCGCGTTTCTTGTGCTCGAACGCATTCGCGAACTCATGGAGCAAGGCCAGACCTTTGCTATCGCACTCGAAGCCACTGCCGCCAACACCCTGTTCACAACCCACACCCCTGTACCTGCAGGCCATGACCATTTTGCTGATGATATGGTGATGCATTATTTTGACGGCTTCTGCAAGGAGAGCACCCTTGATCGCATGACCTTGCTGAACATGGGCCACACCGATGGCAGCCAAGAGTTCAACATGACCACGCTGGCGCTGCATGGTTCACGTTTCCAAAACGGCGTCTCACGCATTCACGGCGCAGTATCAGCAAACATTTGCAGCCCCTTGTGGCCACAGATCGAGGCGGCCGAAAATCCAATGGACTACGTGACCAATGCGGTCCATGTGCCGAGCTTCCTCGCCAACGACTGGCATGAGACATTCGATCGTCACCTTGGCCTCGGCTGGCAGAATCGCCAGATGGATGCGGCCTGCTGGTCGGGTATACAGCAGATTCCCGACCAGATTTTCTGGAGCATCCGTCAATCACTCAAGGTTCAGCTGCTGCATCTGGTATGCCACCGGGTACGTCAGCAGCATTTGCGCAATCAAGGTTCAGAAGCCCATCTGGATCGCATTCTGCGCTTTGCCGACCCTGCCAATCCAACGGTGCTGACCATCGGCTTCGCTCGCCGTTTTGCCACCTACAAACGAGCCACACTGTTGTTCAACAATCTCGACTGGCTGCGCGAAATTCTCTTCGATGCGCAACGGCCTGTCCTCTTTCTTTTTGCCGGCAAGGCCCACCCCGCCGATGAACCGGGACAAGAACTGATCCGTCAAGTCGCCGAACTCTCCAACCAACGCGAATTCGCCGGCCGCATCCTGCTGCTGGAGGACTATGACCTGCATCTGGCCCGCCGCCTGGTAGCGGGGGTCGATGTCTGGCTCAACAATCCGGTCTATCCACTGGAAGCCTCCGGTACATCGGGCATAAAAGCCGCCATCAATGGCGCAATCAACCTGTCCGTGCTCGATGGCTGGTGGGGCGAAGGTTACGATGGCAAGAACGGCTGGGCAATCAGTCCAGCGGCAGAGGGACTCGATCCCGTCCAGCGTGATGCCGAAGAGGCGCGCACGCTCTATGAGCTGCTGCAAGACAGCGTGATCCCGCTGTATTACCGCAATGCCGCATTGGGTTATTCTCCGGAATGGGTGGCCATGTCCAAGCACTCCATTGCCTCGATCATGCCGCGTTTCAACATGCAGCGCATGCTCACCGAATACGCGACAAAGTTCTACTCACCCGCTACCGTGCAGTGGCGCAAGTACGCCGCCGATAACTTTACCGGTGCGCGTCAAGTCGCCGAGTGGAAAACCCGCATCCGCAGCGCCTGGCCCGGGGTACATCTGCGGCGTCTCGATCATATGGCAACCCACATCCGCTATGGTGAAACATTGCATTTCGAATTTGCCGTCCAGCTCAATGGACTGTCGCCCGAAGACATCACGGTCGAACTGGTTTTCACTCGTCCAGGTAAAAACATATCGGCCAAGGCTCGACATCACGTACTGCGCCAAGAGCGGCTACTGGAAGGCGGAGAACACCTCTTCATCTGCGAATTGACACCTGAGCAGTGTGGCAAAATGGAATACCGCGTGCGTGCCTATCCCCGCCACGCCTTGTTGACGCATCCCTTCGAGATGGGCATGATGCTGTGGCTGTGAACCCTCCTGTGAGCCTAACCACCACTCCCGCCTGGATCACGCTGGCAAGCCTTGCAGAAACAGCGCGCAGCGTTCATCTGCGCAATCTGTTCGCTGCGGATGACCAACGCTTCATGCGCTTTTCACTACGCAAAGAAGGCTTCCTGCTCGACTATTCAAAGCAACGCGTCACAACAGAAATCATGGCCGCGCTGCATGCATTGTGGCCAGCCACCGATGGCGCCCAATGGATTGCGCGCATGCGTGCAGGCGAAGCCATCAACCACACCGAAGGCCGCGCCGTACTGCACACCGCCCTGCGCCACCAGGGGGATACGCCCGTTTTTCATGCGGGGCAGGATGTCATGCCCGATGTGCGCCGCGTGCTGGACAAAATGGCCCGCTTTTGCAACGACATTCATCAGGGCCACTGGCGTGGTGCAACGGGCGAGCGCATCCGCGATGTCATCAACATCGGCATTGGCGGCTCCGATCTCGGCCCCAAAATGGCGACCCGCGCGCTAGCGGCGCAGCACATGCCGGACATCAC
>DATCQI010000087.1:0-26938 GCA_036569545.1 Rugosibacter sp.
GCTGACAAAGGGTCAAAAAAACTACCCAAACCGAGTGCGGGCCAGATTGTGATGGTCGAGTTGATCGAGCAGCCCAGCAAGAATTCGCAGCCAATAGGTCGCATTATCGAAGTACTCGGTAATTATGCTGACCCCGGCATGGAAATTGAAATTGCATTGAGAAAACATGAGCTCCCTTTTGAATTTTCAAATGCGGCATTAGCGGAAACGAAAAAATTGCCTGATGCTGTACGCAAGCCGGATTGGAAGGGCCGCGAAGATATTACGGGTTTGCCGCTGGTAACCATTGATAGCGAGACAGCGAGAGATTTTGACGACGCGGTGTATTGCGAACGACAAGGCAACGGGTTTCGACTGGTCGTTGCCATTGCGGATGTTTCGCATTACGTCACAGAAAAGGGGGCGTTAGATCAGGATGCCTATGAACGCGGAAACTCGGTGTATTTTCCTCGCCGCGTGATTCCGATGCTGCCCGAGAAATTGTCGAATGGCTTGTGCTCGCTCAATCCGCAAGTTGAGCGGTTGTGCATGGTGTGTGACATGGCGATCAGCGCCACAGGCGTCATTAGCCGCTACAAATTTTATCCGGCGGTGATGTTCTCTCACGCGCGCTTGACGTATACCGAGGTGGCCGCAGCGCTCTATGATAAAGACGCCAGTGCCTGTGCAAAACTGGCCTCTGTGTTGTCTCATCTTGAAGCACTGGATGCACTTTACCGACAGTTAGCCAAGGCGCGTGAAAAACGCGGTGCGATTGATTTTGAAACTGTTGAGACACGGATGCTGTTTGATGAGAATGGCAAGATTGATCGCATTGAACCCTATGAGCGTAATGATGCGCATCGGTTGATTGAAGAGTGCATGTTGGCAGCTAATGTATGCGCTTCCGAGTTTTTGCATGAACAAGAACATCCCACGTTGTATCGGGTTCACGAAGGGCCAACACCGGAGCGGCTGGAAAAGCTGCGCGATTTTTTGGGAACCTTTGGGTTGCAATTGAGTGGTGGAAATGATCCAGGCGCAAAAGATTATGCAACTCTGATAGATAAAATCAGGACACGGCCAGATCGGCAGTTACTTCAAACCGTGATGCTTCGCTCGTTGCGGCAGGCAATTTATAGCCCGGATAATGTGGGTCATTTTGGTTTGGCATATGAAAGCTATACCCACTTCACCTCGCCGATTCGCCGCTATCCCGATTTGCTTGTGCATCGTGCCATAAAGTCGGCGCTGGCGAGACGGCAATATGAGCCGGGTAACTGGGAAGAAATCGGTCTGCACTGCTCAGCAACAGAGCGACGTGCTGACGAAGCAACGCGCGATGTGGAGTCTTGGCTTAAGTGCTTTTACATGCGTGATCGGATCGGTGAAATTTTTGAGGGCAGCATTTCTTCTGTTGTTCCGTTCGGTATTTTCATCGCACTGGATGGCGTTTTTGTCGAAGGCCTGGTGCATGTTTCAGAACTCGGGCAGGATTACTTCCACTTTGATGAAAAAACACATGCCATGGTGGGTGAGCGTAGCGGTCGACGTTTTCGTTTATCGGACCGCGTTCGAGTGCAATTGGTGCGTGTCGATATGGAAGCCAGCAAGATTGATTTTCGGTTGTCTGATGTGCCAACAGGGTTGGCCAAAGCGATGCCAAAAGTGCCATTAAAAGCGGCGTCGAAAAAGCCGTTAAAAGCGCGACGTTAGGTATCAGGCGATAGGTCGCCCAGATGTGCCATAAGGCCCGGCAATAAGTGCTCTTCCGCTTTGCGAGTGAGTTCGCCCAACAGCTGATCAGCAATGCCGTCAGTTATTTTCAGGATGGCTAATGGCAGCTCTTGCTCCAGCCAGGAGGTCAACTCTTTTTGTACGGCATCGCGTTGCAATGCTTGAATATCCGCTAGGGAAGGCGCCAGAGAGGTCGCTGTTTCTGTTAGCAGTGGGAGATCATCCTCAGCATCGTGCTCCGCGAGATGTGCTGTTGGCACAGTGGGTGCGGTTTCAATGGTGCTTTCAACGGTAGATTCAGATACGGCTTCGAAAAAATGGGCGGCTATAGGGGGTGAAGCGTGGGGAGTTGCGATAAATACACGTCGCCGCTGGATTAGCTTATCTGCATCCGCCAGCAACTTTGCTGTGTCGTCAGGTGGAATAAAGTCAGACATTTTTTGAAATGTCATGGCTTTCGATTGAGCAACCGTGGTTGCGATAAAACCGAAAACGATCGCGTCCAGGCAGACGAACTTCCTCATTCAAGCTAATAATTTCGATAATATGTGAAAAGCGTTCAAATCTTTCAGGAATACTGTCTGACAGATTGAGGAGCGCCCATGCATCCGATGGAATCGGCAGACCATTATCGAGCTGAGTGGCAATAAGTACCGGCGTTTCAGCGGCGAGTACAGCGTCGGCACGACAGTGAGGCGTAAATCCAAGCGCGGTCTTTGTCCATAACAAACGATCCAGCATTTCTGCGTGCTCTTCCCGCGGAGTGTAGATCAACACAGGCGTACTTTTGCGATGGGTTTCGGCAACCCATTGCGCGACGGCATGCAATCGATCATTGGCTCCGTGAAAAAAACTGATACGCGTCATTTTTTCTTGAGCTTGGCTGCAATTTTGGATTTGACAATAACTTTAGGTGCATGACTTGCACGCCCAAGTAAAAACTGGGTGAGTAGGGGTACCGGTCGGCCGGTGGAACCTTTTTCTTTGCCTGAGCGCCATGCGGTACCTGCAATATCAAGGTGCGCCCAACGGTATTTTTTTGTAAAGCGAGCAAGAAAGCACGCGGCTGTAATCGATCCGGCGGCCCGCCCGCCGATATTGGCCATGTCAGCAAAGTTACTCTTTAGCTGTTCTTGATAGTCATCCCACAAGGGGAGCTGCCAGACCCGATCACAAGACACTTGCCCTGCATCCAGCAATTCGTTAGCCAGGCCATCATGGTTCGCTAAAAGTCCTGAGGCCACATGGCCGAGGGCAATGACGCAGGCGCCAGTTAATGTGGCGACATCGATTACGCATTCTGGATTAAATCGTTCAACGTAGGTCAGGGCATCACATAAAACGAGCCTGCCTTCGGCATCAGTATTTAGAATTTCGACTGTTTTCCCCGACATGGAAGTGACAATATCTCCGGGTTTTGAGGCAGCACCATCCGGTAAGTTTTCGCTGGCGGGAATGACGACAATTAGATTAAGCGGTAGCTTGAGCATGACAGCGGCCTTGAGTGTTCCCAAGACGCTGGCTGCGCCAGACATGTCATACTTCATTTCATCCATTTCAGCACCGGGTTTGAGTGAGATACCACCGCTGTCAAAGGTGATTCCTTTGCCAACCAGTACGATTGGATTGTCTTTTTTAGCGCCGCCCTGATAGCGAACGATAATGAATTTAGGGGGTTCGCGCGAGCCGCGTGAAACGGAGAGAAGCGTGTTCATCCCGAGCTTTTCCATGGCGCTTTTTTCGAGCACTTCAATTGCAAGCTGGTGGGTTTTAGCTAATTTTTTAGCTTCATTAGCCAGGTAGGTTGGGGTGCAAATATTGCCCGGAAGATTGCCAAGATTCTTCGCCAGCGTCATACCTTCGGCAATGGCCAAACCCTCGGCCAAAGCTGATTTCGCCATCGCCAATTCGGTATGGGCAGGTAGAGCGAAGACAATTTTTTGTAGTGCCTGCGGGTTATCTTCCGGCTTGGATTTGAGATGATCAAACTTGTATATCGTGTCCTGGATCGCAATTGTTGCTTGACGAATTTTCCATGCCAAGGGTTGCTTGGCAATATTGAGTTCTGTCAGGTACAAGGTGGCGTCAGTTGTCCCCGTTCCATTCAGATGTTTGATCGCGGCGGTAACGGCCAATAGATAGTTCTTTTCATTTACTTCGTCTTCTTTGCCACAACCCACGAGTAGCACGCGCTCAGCCAGGGCGCCAGGCAATTTCTGCAGTAAAAGTGTTGTGCCCAGCTTGCCTTGCATATCCCCTCGGCTGATTGCATCACTGATCATATGTTTAACCGCTTGATCAAGTGTTTTGGCACTAGCGGATAGTTTTCCAGATTGATAAATGCCTACGACTACGCATCCGCATCGCCTTTTTTCCGGGCCTTCAATTTTTATGCTAAATTCCAAAAAAGATTCTCCTTAGGGGTTGTGGATGGCATTTGACGTATAAAAGTGCAAGTTTCAATTCTCCTTAACTTTCCTTAAGAAGTCAAAACATACCATCCACCTACAATGATTTATCAACGCGCCGCAATCAGGGAATTCACCCAAACGGCGGCGGCGATCTTTACTGCGCTACTTGCGATTCTGCTGACGACGCAACTGATTCGACTCTTGGGTCAGGCTGCAGGTGGAAAGCTGGCATCCGAAGCAGTTATGGCGCTCCTTGTATTTGGGGCGATTAGCTATCTTCCCGTACTGCTTTCACTGACCATTTTCGTCTCGGTTTTATTAACCTTGTCACGGTGGTATCGCGACTCTGAGATGATCATCTGGCAGGCTTCAGGTTTGCCATTATCCGTGTGGATTAAGCCCGTACTGAAGTTTTCTATTCCATTGGTGCTGGGTATCACTCTTCTTTCATTAATGCTTGCGCCCTGGGCAATGCAACAAGGTGCGCTCTACCGTCAAAAAATAGATGATCGCGGCGATGTGGCGCGCGTTTCACCAGGCGAGTTTAATGAATCCGGGGCTGGTGATCGCGTATTTTTTGTCGAGAGCATTGCAGGCCAAGAAGGTGTTGTGAAAAATGTTTTCATTAGCTCTGTGCAGCAGGGACGAACGGGCGTAATGGCAACAGCTAGGGGCCATACTGAGAATGCCCCGAATGGGGACAAGTTTCTTGTTCTTGATAATGGACGACGCTATGAAGGCGCTGCAGGTACGCCAGAGTATCGCGTCATGGAGTTTGATCGCTATGCGATACGGATTGAAACCAAAGAAACGCAGAGCCGTGAAGCATCTCCACGCACCAAGCCATTTTTTGATTTGCTAAAAGAGTCTCAACCAATATACAGAGCAGAGTTATTGTGGCGGTTGGGACTACCTTGGGCTGCACTTAATCTTGTACTCTTAGCGATCCCCCTTTCTTTTGTTAATGCGCGGTCAGGTCGCACTAATAACCTTTTCTTTGCATTGCTCGCATACATGCTGTACAGCAATTTATTAAGTATTAGTCAAGCTTGGGTTGCTCAGGGGAAGTTGCCCTTTGAGATTGGGTTATGGGCAATACATGGGATCATGCTGGTACTACTGTTGGTGCTTTTTTACCATCGACAGAATCCATTTTCATGGACAAAAATGCGATGGCGATAAAAATTTATGAACGTCATTTAGCAAAAGAAATTTATGCTTCAACGACGTTGGTTTTGCTTGCCTTTCTCATGCTATTTTCTTTTTTTGATCTAATTCATGAGCTGGAGAGTATTGGCAAAGGGGGATACCGTCTTCAGAATGCCTTCATGTATATCGGATTGACCCTGCCGGGCAGACTGTATGAGTTATTCCCAATCGGGATATTGATCGGTACGTTATATGCTCTTGTGACGCTAGCACGGCATTCTGAAATTGCGGTTCTCAGGTCGTCAGGTTTATCAACGCGCGAGTTTTTGGTTTCTTTAAGCCGTATTGGCCTTATTTTTACTGTTCTTACTTTGGCGGTAGGCGAGTTTTTAGTACCTCCGGCAGAGCAAGCGGCACAGCAGATGCGTCTTAAAGCGTTGGGGAAGCTCGTGGCAAAAGAGTTCCGCTCCGGTCTATGGGTTAAGGATGAGACTTCGTTTATCAATGTAAGCGAAGTTTTTCCAGATGCCTCACTTAAAGATTTAAGAATTTTTGAATTTGATAAAAACTTTCAATTAATCTCTATCAGCGAAGCAAAAAAAGGACATTTCGTTTCCGAAGGTCAGTGGATGCTTGATGATGTTGTGCGCACGATTTTTTCGGGTGATTCTGCGCATGTTGAACGCATACCGAGCTTTCTGTGGAAGTCTGCTTTAAATCCGGACCTGCTGGTGATTTTGATGGTGGACCCAGGGCGCATGTCGTTGCTTAGCTTAACGCGATATATTCGTCACTTGCGAAGTAATCAGCAAAAGACGGGGCGGTATGAGATTGCCTTGTGGAAAAAGCTGACCTACCCTTTTACACCACTGGTCATGATGGCTCTGGCGTTACCGTTTGCTTATTTGCAGGATCGTGCGGGTGTTACCAGTATCCGCATATTTTCTGGGGTCATATTAGGCATTGGCTTTCATATGCTTAACGGGCTATTTTCAAACTTGGGCGCGATTAATAACTGGCCGCCATTTCTTTCTGCCATGACGCCCAGTTTGTTATTTTTGTTGGCGGCCATAGGTATGCTGTGGTGGGTGGAACGCCGGTAGCTTACGGTTTAGGGGCCCGCTATGTTTTTGGTTTGAATACGATACGTGTTTTTGCCAGACGGTCATGCAAAAACTGACGATCACGATCTACTAACGCCCATAAAAGCCCTGCACAAAAATAAACGATGCTAGGCCACGCTAAAAGGTAGCGCAATACATGCCTTGCAGGTGACGGACGGGTGTAGTTTTCGGTGACAATTTGTAGCTGCCAAGTTTGCATTGCAAGAGTTTGGCCGCCAAAATGCCAATACCCGATAAAGTAGGCTCCAAGAACTACAAAAACATGTAGTAAAAGTGCCCATCCGGGGAGAACTAAGGACGTCGCCATTCCTAGAAGTAAATGAGGAACAAGAAACGTGACGAAAAGAACTCCGAGCAGGAGCAAGCATTCATATGCCATACTTGAAAATCGACGTCGCAAGCTAGGCAGCAGAACCTTTTGAGCGTGCACGCTATCTGTTTTTAATGGTGACTCTAGGTTAAGGGGCGGCAACAAAATGGGGCGAATTAGTTAGTGGATGAGTTGGTTGAGGGAATGCTTCACCCCTATTTAAAGGTAGGGCTGATGGGTTTGATGCTGAACGCAACTTGTTTCGGCGTTTGGCTATAGTTTTCAAACGATTTTTTTCACTTTCTGGGAGCGCTTGATACTCCTGCCATTTATTTTTAAGGGTTGCTTTTTGGTTTGGCGATGCTCGTCTCAGGTACTTATACTTTTCTCGTGCGCGCTTGCGTTCTTCAGGGGTGAACTTTACCCATTCTGTCATATGGCTTTGGGTACGCATTTTTTCCTCGGTCCCCATTGATGGATATCGTTTGGCAATGGACAACCATTTTTTCCGGCTGTAATTGTCCATACTATTCCATGAGCCTGAGAAAGGAGCGAGAATGATCCTCTGCCGGTTACTCAACTCGGACCATGCTGGCTGCGTGTTTAACGAGTCAAGCGAGTAGACCGGTATTGAGGCTAGCACCAGGGCTATTGCGAGGATAAGTCGACGGAAGGTTTGAGCCATGCTTGAAAGCCCGGATCAATGTATGCAGCGGGTGGGAGTTCATCAGTCAGTAAAGCGCTATCAATTTCATCGCGTTCATGGGCCTGTTCGTAACCATTCCAGTAGTAAGTACCGATGGCGCCAATACTCAAGGCTAAAACGATTAGCAGCGTTTTAGCCTGGCTAAATATCTCTTCTTCTGCCGCCGCAGCAATACCTGCAAACTTTAGACCGCGAACATTTTGAGCATTCAACGCAAGACCGCGCGCCTTGTGCAAGCGCATCAACACGGCAGGGTCAAGTGCTGACATACTCATTTCAAGTTGGGTACAAATTTTAGATGCGAATTCGGTCTCTTCATTCATAGTGCGATGCCTTTAACTTTAAGTGCGGCGGCCAATGTATGGGTTGCCCGTGAGCAGTGGGTTTTGACACTGCCTTCCGAGCAGCCCATTGCTAGCGCTGTTTCGCTGATATCCATCTCTTCCCAATAACGCATCAGGAAGGCTTCGCGTTGACGTGCAGGCAGCTTTTCAATTTCTGCCTCGATAATCCCCAATAACTGGATTTGCTCAATTTGCTGCTGAGGAGAAGATAAGTCTTTGTGCTCGCCAGTAGCTGAAATAATGTCTAGAGGGTCAGTTTCATCATCATCATCACTTAAAAAAGATGAGAATAAGCTCACCCAGAGGGAGCGTACATTTGAGCGACGAAAGCTATCTCGAATCGTGTTTTGTAAAATCCTTTGAAACAGCATCGGCCACTCATTCGCAGGACGAGCGCTGTATTTCTCAGATAATTTCATCATGGCGTCTTGCACGACATCTAGTGCCACTTCCCTATTTTTTACCGCAAACATAGCCTGTTTGAAGGCACGCCGCTCAATGCTGGCAAGAAAATCTGAAAGATCAATTCTCGAGTTGGGTACTGGATTCATGCAAGAAAAGTAAAGGCGTGAGGCGTTAAAGCGGTGGTTGGAATTTACTTTAAATCTTGACCATTTCCCAGCAAAACAGTAAGGTTACACGTTTACCTCAAAATAGTGACAACAGGTGTAATCAATGCAGCTAACCGGCGCTGAAATTTTAGTCAAGTGTCTCCATGAAGAAAAGGTCGAATATGTATTCGGCTATCCTGGGGGCTCCGTTCTCTATATATATGATGAATTCTTTAAACAAGACAAATTTAAGCATGTTCTGGTTAGGCATGAACAGGCTGCGGTTCATGCTGCAGATGCTTATTCACGTTCATCAAACAAAATAGGAGTCTGTATGGTGACATCCGGCCCCGGTGTAACCAATGCGGTGACGGGTATTGCGACAGCACATATGGATTCGATTCCTTTGGTCATCATCAGCGGACAAGTGCCGACGCATTACATCGGGCAGGATGCGTTTCAGGAGTGTGATACCGTGGGTATTACCCGTCCTTGTGTGAAGCATAATTTCCTTGTTAAGGACGTAAAAGATCTGGCTATAACTATTAAGAAAGCGTTTTATATTGCGCAGTCAGGCCGGCCGGGGCCCGTGCTTGTCGATATTCCAAAAGATATAACGACGCATGTTTGCGAGTTTGAATATCCGAAAGCAATCACCATGCGCTCTTATACGCCCAATGTGAAGTGCCATAGTGGCCAAGTAAGAAAAGCGCTGCAATTGATGTTAGAGGCGAAGCGCCCAATGTTTTACACGGGTGGTGGGGTTATTCTTTCCGATGCCTCAAATCAATTGGTCAAGTTGGCTCACTCGCTCGGCTTTCCTGTGACTAATACCCTGATGGGGTTGGGGGGATATCCCGCAACGGATAAGCAGTTTGTTGGCATGTTGGGGATGCATGGCACCTATGAAGCCAACATGGCGATGCACCACTGTGATGTCCTGGTGGCCATCGGTGCGCGATTTGATGATCGCGTAATTGGTAATCCAGCCGATTTCGGTTCGGTACCGCGTAAGATTATCCATATTGACATTGATCCTTCTTCAATTGCCAAACGGGTTGATGTGGATGTGCCTATCGTTGGTCATTTGCCAGAGGTTCTTGGTGAGTTGCAGGCATTATTCGATGAACAAAAAAGCAAGCCTGATACTAAGGTATTAGCCGCTTGGTGGAAGCAGATTGATGCGTGGCGAGGCAAGGATTCGCTAAAGTACAAGCAAAGCAAAGACATTATCATGCCACAGTACGTCATTGAGAAACTCTATGAGGTGACAGGGGGCGATGCGTTTGTGACGTCCGATGTGGGTCAGCACCAAATGTGGGCTGCTCAGTATTACAAGTTTGACAAACCTCGGCGCTGGATCAATTCTGGTGGATTGGGGACCATGGGTGTTGGTTTGCCTTATGCCATGGGCGTGCGATTCGCCAACCCAAAGGCAACGGTTGCTTGTGTTACTGGCGAAGCCTCAATTCAGATGAATATTCAAGAATTGTCAACTGCGAAGCAATTTCGTCTGCCAATAAAAATTATTAATTTAAATAACCGCTATCTCGGAATGGTTCGCCAGTGGCAACAGATGTTCCACGGTGATCGACATGCTGAGTCCTATGTGAATGCTTTGCCTGATTTTGTGAAGCTAGCTGAAGCCTATGGGCATGTGGGTATGCTGATAGAGCGTCCAGCCGATGTCGAGCCTGCATTACGCGAGGCCTTTACCAAGCACAAAAATGACTTAGTCTTCATGGACTTCATAACGGACCAGACAGCGAATGTTTATCCAATGATTGCTGCTGGTAAAGGGTTGTCAGACATGATTTTGGCTGAGGATCTGTGAGCATGAGACATATCATTTCCATTCTTCTTGAAAATGAGGCGGGTGCCTTGTCACGTGTATCGGGTCTTTTTTCTGCGCGGGCTTTCAACATTGAATCACTTACTGTGGCAGCAACAGAAGATCCTTCGTTATCGCGGATGACCATTGTTAGCAGTGGGTCTGATAGTGTCATTGAGCAAATTACAAAGCAGTTGAACAAGCTGATTGATGTCGTTAAAGTGGTTGATTTATCAGAGGCCCCGCATATTGAGCGTGAGCTGATGTTGGTTAAGGTTCGTGCTACTGGAAAAGACCGCGAAGAAATGAAGCGTATCGCAGATATTTTTCGGGGGCGAATAGTTGATATAACGGAGTCTTCGTATGTGATTGAACTGACTGGAGACTGTTCTAAACTGGATGCCTTTCTTGAAGTTATAGAGAGTTCACTTGTTTTGGAAACAGTGCGTACTGGTGTGTGTGGCATTGGTCGTGGTGACCGTATTCTCAAAGTTTAATTTTTTGAAACTAAGGAACAATAAATAATGAAGGTTTTTTACGATAAAGACGCTGATATTTCTCTAATTAAAGGCAAGAAAGTTGCCATTATCGGCTATGGTTCACAAGGCCATGCGCATGCACAGAATCTGAAAGATTCCGGTGTCAAGGTGGTCGTTGGTTTGCGCAAAGGCGGGGTGTCATGGGATAAGGCTAAAAAAGCCGGGCTCAAGGTTGAAGAAATTGCCAAGGCAGTAAAAGAGGCCGATGTTGTTATGATTTTGTTGCCGGATGAAAATATCCCGGTTGTTTACTACAACGATGTTGAACCTAATATCAAAAAAGGTGCAACACTTGCTTTTGCCCATGGTTTTAATGTTCATTACAACCAAGTTGTGCCACGTGCTGATTTGGATGTGATCATGATCGCTCCAAAAGGTCCTGGTCATACCGTTCGCTCCGAGTATTTGCGTGGTGGTGGTGTTCCCTCACTCATTGCTGTTTATCAGGACAATTCAGGTAAGGCGAAAGCAGTTGCGCTTTCGTACGCCGCAGCTAATGGCGGGACGAAAGGCGGTGTTATTGAAACCAATTTCCGTGAAGAAACAGAAACGGACTTATTCGGCGAACAAGCGGTTCTTTGTGGCGGCCTGGTTGAGTTGATTAAAGCTGGTTATGAAACATTGACGGAAGCAGGTTATGCACCAGAAATGGCTTATTTTGAATGCTTGCACGAGGTGAAGCTGATTGTGGATCTGATTTTTGAGGGCGGCATCGCCAACATGAATTATTCCATCTCGAATAATGCAGAATACGGTGAGTATGTCATCGGGCACAAAGTGATTGGCGCCGAGTCGAGGGCTGCAATGAAAGAAGCATTAAGGTCCATCCAGCAAGGTGAGTATGCCAAGAAGTTTATTCTCGAAGGGCGTACAAACTATCCGGAGATGACGGCGCGACGTCGTTTGACTGCCGAGCATCCGATTGAGGTGGTAGGTGAGCAATTGCGCGCGATGATGCCTTGGATCAAGAAAAATAAACTGGTTGATCAGTCTAAAAACTAGTTTGTTGAAAAGCCAGGGGAAAAGGCACAGCGATGCTGTGCCTTTTTTCTTCTGTGGTTTGGTGAAACCTAATTAACATTTAATATATCGGCTTCAGTCGAGAGATCAATAACGCTTATGAGCCATTACCCACATCCCATTCTTGCTCGTGAAGGTTGGCCTTTTATTTTCTTTGCGCTTGTTGCAGCAATAGCGGGTTTGTATTTCCTGGGTTTGGCATGGAGTATTCCGGCCTGGATTTTTTTCGTGTTTTGCGTACAGTTTTTTCGTGATCCTGCACGATCAATTCCACAGGGTGAGAAATGTGTTCTAGCGCCGGCGGATGGCCGTATTGTCGTTATTGAACCCACGCTTGACCCTTGGCTTGATCGAGAGTGTGTGAAAGTGAGCATTTTCATGAATGTTTTTAACGTTCACTCAAATCGCAGCCCAGTTGATGGCGAAATTATGAATCGCTGGTACTATCCGGGTAAGTTCCTAAATGCCTCCCTGGATAAGGCTTCGCTTGAAAATGAACGTAATGCGTTACACCTTCGCACGCGTGATGGGTTTGATATCACGTGTGTCCAGGTTGCAGGCCTAATTGCACGACGGATACTTTGTTATGTCGAGAGTGGGGAAAGTATGACCCGTGGCCAGCGTTATGGATTTATTCGCTTTGGTTCGCGCGTTGATCTTTACCTACCTCTTGAAACCCGGATAAAAGTCGGCGTTGGTGATACGGTAAAAGCATCGTCGACTATTCTTGCTGAGTTGCCTTAACCTGTCTAAAAAATTGCTCCCGCAAAAATTATGAGTGCATTACCTCCGACACCGCCCATTCGACCAGAAAAAACGCCGATGAGTCCTGACCTTCGGCGACGGGGGATCTATTTGTTGCCTAATCTCTTAACGACCGCTGCTTTGTTTGCAGGCTTTTATGCCATTGTGCAAGCCATGAATGGTCGTTTTGAACACTCTGCCATAGCGATCTTTATTGCCATGGTTTTGGATGGGCTGGATGGCCGCGTTGCCCGGATGACGAACACACAAAGTGCGTTTGGGGCTGAGTACGATTCACTTTCTGACATGGTTTCTTTTGGCGTTGCTCCAGCATTAGTAGTGTACGAATGGTCATTAAAAGGCTTAGGCAAGTTGGGGTGGATTGCTGCTTTTATTTATTGTGTTGGTGCTGCATTGCGTTTAGCCAGGTTCAATACCAATCTGGGGACAATCGATAAACGATATTTCCAAGGCTTGCCAAGTCCTGCTGCGGCAGCCTTAATTGCTGGTTTAGTTTGGGTATTGCTCGATCTTGAGATCACGGGAGAAGATGCTCGCTGGTTTGCCTGTATTTTGACCGTCTTCTCAGGTATTACAATGGTCAGCAATGTTCCATATTGGTCTGGCAAGGAGATCAATCTTAAAAAAAGCGTGCCATTCATGATGGTTGCTGCGATTGCACTAGGTTTCGCCTTTGTATCCTCTTACCCTCCAGGGGTTTTGTTTACGTTATTTTTGAGTTATGCCGTGTCTGGTTATATTGTGTTTGCACTGCGTTGGAAAAATAACCGGAAGTAAGATATCAAACGTATTGCAACAAAAGAATAAAACATTTATAGTCAATCCATGGTTTCGACGACATTTTTTCAGTTTGCATTTTTTGCGCTAATTTCCGCCTTATCCGGCGCGATTTTTTTGCGCCGTTTGTTGCGCGCCAAGATTTTGCCGCTGCTGCGCAACGCGCATAAATAAACCTATCCCCCATAATCCGGTTAATTTGAAGCAACTCCAGAATGGAGAGGCGTTATTACGTTTGTCTATTTTGAACTTCCGAAGGAGATCAGCATGTCTAAAGAACAATTAATTATTTTTGATACTACATTACGTGATGGTGAACAAAGTCCTGGCGCCTCGATGACCAAGGAAGAGAAGTTGAGAATTGCACGGCAGCTTGAGCGTATGCATGTGAATGTTATTGAGGCTGGATTTCCTGCTGCTTCTAACGGAGATTTTGCGGCGGTTAAAGCGGTTGCCGAAGCAATTAAGGACTCAACCGTGGCTGCCCTGAGCCGTGCCTTTGATAAGGATATATCGCGTGCTTTAGAGGCTATCAAACCAGCAGCATCAGGCCGTATCCATACATTTTTGGCGACAAGCCCCATCCATATGGAGAAGAAGTTGCGCATGTCGCCAGATGACGTGATTGCGGCTGCAAAAAGCGCCGTTCGCTTTGCACGCAATGGCATTGATGATGTGGAGTTTTCATGTGAAGACGCCGGTCGTTCTGAGTTGGACTTTCTCTGTCGAGTGATTGAGGCAGTGATCAAAGAAGGTGCAACAACGATCAATATTCCTGATACTGTGGGCTATAACGTACCAGAGCAATTTGCTGAGCGCATCAGGCAATTACGTGAACGTATTCCCAATGCAGATAAAGTTGTTTGGTCAGTGCATTGCCACAATGATCTTGGGTTGGCTGTCGCTAATAGCCTGGCTGCAGTAATGGCCGGCGCGCGCCAAGTTGAGTGCACGATCAATGGACTGGGTGAGCGGGCAGGGAATGCCTCTCTTGAAGAAATTGTTATGGCGGTTCGCACACGACAAGATATTTTTCCGTGTGAGACCCGCATCGATGCAACGCAGATTGTTCCTGCCTCCAAGATGGTTTCGAGCATTACTGGATTCCCGGTTCAGCCCAATAAAGCGATTGTTGGTGCCAATGCCTTTGCTCACGAATCGGGAATTCATCAAGATGGCGTATTGAAGCATCGCGAAACGTACGAAATCATGCGAGCTGAAGACGTTGGCTGGAATGCCAATAAACTTGTTTTGGGCAAGCTTTCGGGCCGAACCGCATTTCGGGCGCGCCTAAAAGAGCTCGGGATAGAGGTAGATAGCGAACAGGTATTGAATACGGCATTTATGCGATTTAAAGAACTCGCTGATAAGAAACATGAAATTTTTGATGAAGATCTACATGCCTTAATGAGTGATGAGGCTGTTACCCCAGAAAATGAGCGCTACCGACTTGTTTCATCCATGTTTCATTCTGAAACAGGTGAGGCGCCCTTGGCGCGGCTTATTGTCTCAACAGAAGGTATTGAAAAAGAGGCTGAGGCGAGTGGTAGCGGACCTGTGGATGCAGCATTCAAAGCCATTGAAAGCATCGTTGAGAGTGGATCTGAACTCTTGCTGTACTCGGTAACGGCGATTACGACGGGGACGGATGCGCAAGGCGAAGTGACTGTTCGGCTTGCCAAAGAGGGTCGAATCGTCAATGGGCAAGGGGCTGATACTGACATTGTCGTTGCTTCGGCCAAAGCCTATATCCATGCTTTGAATACGCTGAGTTCAAAGAAAGAGAAACTTAATCCACAGATTTAGCAAGCATTGAAGGTGCGGTAGTTCGTGCATAAGTGACGCAGCTAACAAAGAGCATGAGGGCCAAAAACGCTTCTGCACTAGCCAGTGTTTGGCTAGTGCCTGTTTCTGCTGTTGCACGAACAACCCCTTCAGTAAGGTAGGCGAGGGAGAGCATTGATGTCCATTGGTGCGTGTAGCGCTTTCCATGCAGAATGCCAAAAAACGGGAAAAGGAGTGGAAGTGCCTTGAGAAAAAGCGTGGAGCCACCTGGGTGAATGGGGGCTAACCAAAGCTCCCACGCCAGGCAAAGAAAGAGCAGGCCATTTAGGCTAAAAATGGCAAGTCGGTTTGACCACATGGCCGCAGTCATGAGGCAAGCTTCTTTGCTGTTTCAGCCAGGCGCCGGCCAAGAGCAATCGCTAACTCTCGCTCGTGGTCAGTGCATGCAGTTAATCCCATCGTGCCACTGACATGGCTTGCCCCGTAAGGCGTGCCACCACCGGTGGTGAGAGATAATGCAGGTTCTGTGTAGGGAATGCCAACGATAAGCATGCCGTGGTGAAGTAGTGGAATTATCATTGATAAAAGGGTTGATTCTTGGCCGCCATGTTGTGAAGATGTTGATGTGAATACTGAAGCAGGCTTGCCTGCAAGTGAGCCTTTAAGCCATGTGCGACTGGTTGAATCAAGAAAATATTTCATGGGTGCTGCCATGTTACCAAACCGCGTCGGGCTGCCCAGTACAAGCCCTATGCATTCCTCAAGATCTTGCAGTTCAACATAGGGTGCACCATCTGGTGGGATAGTGTCTTCTGTTGCTTTGCAGACAGTGGATACTCTTGGCACAGTACGTAAACGCGCTGATACGCCAGGAATTTGCTCAATACCCTGCACGACATGTCGTGCAAGTTCAAGGACTGAGCCATGATTGCTGTAATAAATAACCAGGATTTCTTTCATGCTTTTCTTTTTTAAGACACCTTCATTTTTCAGTATTCAAAATCGCTACCATCGCTAGAATACAAAACATATGTGGCTGTTTTTACCTTTTCGACTGTTTTTTCGCGTTGCACAGCGTTTTCGCAAAGAGCGATGTACGCAAACTGCCGCTGCTTTATCTTTTGTCAGTCTACTCGGACTGGTTCCAATGATTGCGGTTGGCTTCGCGATTATCTCCATGTTACCTGCCAGTGTTGGGCTTGGGCATGCCATTGAGAAGTTTTTACTTGCAAATCTCTTACCAGATAAAGCGGGTATTGTTATCGCTAAATATGTGAGCCAGTTTGCAGGACGAATTGGGCAGGTGACTTTTTTCGGTGCGCTTGCACTGGGGATTACGGCAGTGATGCAAATGCTCACTATTGAGCATATTTTCAATCAGATATGGCACGTCAAAAAAGTCAGGCCAATTTTCCGACGCTTAGCTATGCATGGCCTCGCAATTACCGTCGGACCTCTCCTGTTGGGAGGGAGCCTCATCGTGGTGGCTTTGGTCACCAGCCTATCCTTTGGCTTGATCAATGAGCCCCTTTGGGTGCGCTTGTTTGTTACCCGCAGCCTGCTGCCATTGATGTTTATGGCGACGTTATTCGGTTTGCTTTACTGGGCTGTTCCGAATAAGCCTGTGACGCCTTTACATGCGGTGGTTGGTGGAGCTTTTGCAGCGCTAGGCCTTGTAGGCGTTCAAAAGCTCTTTACGTTGTTTATTACCGGCCTTACGTCTAACACTGCAATCTACGGAGTATTTTCCGCGATTCCTGTGTTTTTGGTATGGCTTTATGCATCATGGATCATTGTTTTGACATCGGCGCTCATTGTCGCGGAGCTTCCTGGTTGTGTACGTAGTTAGGTAATCGATTTAATTAAGAAGATTTTTTCTTGAGTAAAATGATTCGCTACCGCTGATAAATTATCTTTCCTCTGGTCTTTATGCAAAACTTCCTTTCTACCAAAAACATTGACGCTCGTGATCGACTGATTGTCGCGTTAGATTTTCCAAGTGTTAGTGCGGCACATGCTCTAGTAACCACGTTGGGCGATGTGGTTAGCTTTTATAAAATTGGCTTGGAACTTTTCATGGCAGAGGGCTATTTTGACTTTTTGAAGTGGCTTGTTTCGCAGGAAAAAAAAGTATTTGTTGATCTTAAGTTTTTTGATGTTCCGGAAACGGTCCGTTCGGCGGTACGTGTTTTGGCCGGAAGCGGAGCAACCCTGGCAACCGTCCATGGAAATCAATCAATTATGGAAGCGGCGGTTAAAGACAAGGGCCCCCTTAAAATTCTTGCCGTAACAGCCTTGACGAGTCTTGATCGGGGGGATCTGGATGACTTGGGGTTCTCATGTGATGTTGAAACATTGGTGCTGTCTCGTGCGCGCCGGGCATTGGCAGCTGGCGTAGATGGTATTGTGTCGTCAGGTATGGAGGCCGCCTCAATACGTGCTGAGCTTGGCGATAAGCTGCTCGTGGTAACTCCTGGTATCCGCCCCGTCGAGAATAAATCGGTTGATGACCAAAAGCGAACCGTTGACGTAGCACAGGCATTTCGAAATGGCGCTGATTACATCGTCGTTGGACGGCCTATCCGGCAAGCTAACGATCCACGATTGGCAGCTATTGAAATTCAGCAAACTATCACTAGTATATTCAGTCGCTTAGGAAAAGTTTAGATTGAGCGGTAAAGGTGTTCCCATGTGGATGGGGTGTTATGGATCATGCCTTGTTTTATCGCCTTGTTTGAATTATAATTTTCGGCTTTCCTGTACCTGAAGAGAACACTATGGTAGTTATTCGTTTAGCCCGAGGTGGTGCAAAGAACCGTCCATTCTTTAATATGGTGGTTACTGATTCGCGCAATCGTCGCGATGGCCGTTTTATTGAACGCATCGGTTTTTATAACCCAGTTGCAGCGGCAACGGAGCAAGGTTTGGTAATCAATGCTGAACGCTTGGCCTATTGGCAGCAGCATGGTGCTCAGCTTTCGCCTACTGCTGCTCGCTTAGTGAAGCAGTCGGGCGTGCAAAAAGCTGCCTGATACATCATGATTGTTTTGGGGCGGATTATTGCCCCGTTTGGTGTTCGGGGGTGGTTGCGCATACATCCGTTTGGTGACGATCCCTTGTCATGGGCAAAAATTCCACACTGGTGGTTGTCACCGACAGCTGATGCACCGCCTGATCAGTGGAGGGCTTATGTGCCGGAAGTGATTAAAGCCCATGCAGATAGCCTTGTCGCCAAGCTTGCCGATGTTGATGACCGTGACACTGCAGAGTCAATCGATGGTTGTTTTATCGGTGTATTGCACGACGAGTTACCTTTAGTCAAGACTGGTGAGTATTACTGGGATGATCTGACGGATTTAAGCGTTATGAATTTGCAGGGGCAGTTGTTGGGTCACGTGAAGTCTCTGCTTGAAACAGGTGCGCACAATGTTTTAGTTGTTGCATCCGGGAAAAATGAAAGATTATTGCCGTTTGTTGAACATGTAATAAAGCGGGTTGATGTTCCAGGAAAAATGATTCACGTCGATTGGGAAGCTGACTGGTGACTTTGCGATTTGATGTCATTACCCTGTTTCCTGAAATGTTTTCGGCAATTACCGAGTCAGGAATCACGCGGAGAGCGCTAGATCGCAAGCTCTGGCAGTTGGAGTGTTGGAATCCCCGGCAGTGGGCGAATGATGTTCATCGAACAGTCGATGATCGTCCTTATGGCGGGGGACCTGGCATGGTCATGATGGCCGGGCCATTAGAATGTGCAATTCAGGCGGCAAAAGTCGGCGCTGGTGATACGGCGAAAGTGATTTATCTTTCCCCACAGGGCGCCCCGATTAAGCAGGAGCGGGTGGTTGAACTAGCGGCAGGCCCAGGCGTCATTCTTCTGTGCGGTCGCTATGAAGGGATTGATGAGCGACTCATGGATCGCTGTGTCGATGAAGAGTTATCACTCGGTGATTTTGTTTTATCTGGTGGTGAAATTGCAGCAATGGCACTGATGGATGCGTGTATTCGTCATTTGCCGGAAGCGTTGAATGATGAGTCGTCGGTAGTTGAAGATTCTTTTTCTTCAGGTTTGTTAGACTGGCCGCACTATACGCGGCCAGAGATTTATGCAGGATGTGATGTTCCTGAAGTTTTGTTATCAGGAAATCATGAAAAAATTCGTCTTTGGCGACTGAAACAGGCGCTAGGTCGAACGTGGCAGAGACGGCCAGATCTTTTGCAGAACCGGCTGTTGAGTCAAGAAGAGGCCAAATTGCTGGGAGAGTTCCAGAAAGATGGCAAATAAAACTACATATCAGAGGCGACTCTGCTCTGTGTACACGGTTGGCAGGCTAGATCTGCAGCCATAACTGATGGAGTAATCAATGAATCTGATTGAAGAGTTGGAAAAAGAAGAAATTGCACGATTGGCAAAAGTTATCCCTGAGTTTGCTCCGGGCGATACGGTCATTGTTAACGTCAATGTTTTTGAGGGTGATCGCAAGCGTACTCAAGCTTTTGAAGGCGTGGTTGTTGCCAAGCGCAACCGTGGTCTGAATTCAAATTTTATTGTGCGTAAAATTTCTTCAGGCGAGGGTGTTGAGCGTACGTTTCAAACTTACTCCCCTGTGATTGCCAGCGTTGAGGTAAAACGTCGTGGCGATGTACGCCGTGCTAAGCTTTACTATTTGCGTGATCGTTCTGGTAAATCTGCGCGGATCAAGGAAAAGCTGACAAGAAAGACACGTACTTAAAATTCTTTAAAGCGCCATAGCCGATTTTTAGTTAGCTGTTTGATGCATCATCTTAAAAAGGGCCGCACATCAAACGATGTGCGGCCCTTTTGTTAAGCGAGGGTTTAATCTGGAGGTTAGCGAGATTTTTTATTTGTCTCAATCATCGCATAAGCAGAATGATTATGAATTGATTCGAAGTTCTCGCTTTCAACGCTGTAAGCATCAATGCGCTGATCGGAATTCAGTAAGCTGGCAACATCGCGAACAAGATCCTCTACAAACTTTGGATTATCGTAGGCCCGTTCGGTGACAAATTTTTCATCGGGGCGTTTAAGCAGGCCATAGAGCTCGCAAGAGGCTTGGCTTTCAGCGATGTTAATCAAGTCCTCAATCCATACGAGCGTATTGGTTGTGGCGGTGATAGTGACATGTGAGCGTTGATTGTGCGCGCCACGGTCGGAAATTTTCTTGGAGCAAGGGCATAAGCTGGTCACTGGCACCAGCACTTTGATGGTTTGCCGGTACTCGCCATTGGAGAGGATTTCACCAATGAATGTAACGTCATAGTCCATCAGACTTTTGACACCAGAAATAGGGGCTGTTTTGTTAACGAAATAAGGAAAGCTCATTTCAAGATAGCCCATTTGGGCGTCTAAGCGACTGACCATCTCACGCAACATGGTTTCAAAGCTTTCAACTGAAATCTCATCTTCGTGTGAGTTAAGAATTTCAACGAAACGTGACATATGCGTGCCCTTGAAGTTATGCGGCAGACCCACATACATGTTGAAGTCGGCAATGGTGTGCCTTACGCCACCGCTTTTATCAAGGATTTTGAATGGGTGACGAATAGACTTAATACCAACACGGTTGATTGGTAAATGGCGTAAATCTTCACTCGATTGGACGTCAGGTATGACGGCTGTTTTTTGTTCAGGCATGGGGATCCTGGAATTCATAATTTATGTGCATCTGGCGTAAAAAGTTGTGTGATGAACTGTATATTTTCCGACAAAATTAGTCAACTATTGGCGGCTAGTTTTTCATTTACGTTGCGGGCAATACCTGCAGGGTCGAGCCCGATTTCAGACAACAGCGTGGCGCTATCTCCCTGATCGATGAAATGATCCGGTAATCCAAGCCGTAAGTGAGGCACTTTGCGCCTCGATTTTTCAAGGATGCGTGATACTTCAGCACCGGCCCCACCGATAACGGTATTTTCTTCAATAGATACTATTAGGTCATGACTCAGCGCGAGTGAATGAATAAGTTCGTGATCAATTGGCTTCACAAATCGCATGTTGACTACAGTGGCATCGAGCAAGTCACCTGCTACCAGTGCTGGTGTCAGCATTGAACCAAATGCCAATAAAGCCGTACGCTTGCCTTGACGTTTTACTTCGCCTTTGCCAATAGCCAGTGTTGATAAATCAGGTTGTACCTGGACACCCGGCCCGCTACCGCGAGGATAGCGAACAGCTGCCGGGGCATCAATGGCAAATGCGGTAGAGAGCATTTTGCGGCATTCATCTTCATCACTTGGTGTCATTACCACCATGTTGGGGATACAGGTGAGGTAGGAGAGGTCAAAAGCCCCGTTATGTGTGGCGCCATCTGCTCCCACGAGGCCGCCACGATCAATCGCAAATACAACAGGTAAATTCTGCAAGGCAATATCGTGGATAAGCTGGTCATAGGCTCGTTGCAAAAATGTCGAGTAAATTGCGATGACCGGTTTCATGCCTTCACATGCTAATCCTGCGGCAAAAGTCAGTGCATGTTGCTCAGCAATGCCTACGTCAAAGTAGCGACTGGGAAACTCCTGCGAAAAATGCAGCAGGCCTGAGCCCTCGCGCATAGCGGGAGTAATGCCGATGAGGCGGGAATCGCTAGCAGCCTGGTCGCATAACCAGTCGCTAAATACCTGCGTGTAGGTTAGCTTGCCGCTGCTTTTTGCCGTTTTGATTCCACACGTGGTATCGAATTTACTGACACCGTGATAAAGAACGGGGTCGGTTTCTGCAAGCTTATAGCCTTGCCCTTTTTTAGTGATGACATGCAGAAACTGAGGTCCTTGGAGACGGCGTAAATTCTGCAAGGTAGGAATCAATGCCTCTAGATCATGGCCATCAATGGGACCAATGTAGTTAAAGCCTAGCTCCTCGAACAATGTACCTGGCGAAATCATTCCTTTGACATGTTCTTCAACTCTATTGGCGAACTCCCTCATGCTAGGCACGGCCGATAGGACTTTCCCACCTGCGCGGCGCGCTGCATTGAAGGTTTTACCGGAGAGTAATCGTGCCAGATATTTGTTCAATGCTCCTACAGGTGGAGAGATAGACATGTCATTATCGTTCAGTATGACAAGCAAGTTTGCATCAAGCGTACCGCCGTTATTCAGTGCCTCGAATGCTTGGCCGGCAGACATGGCGCCATCACCGATGATGGCCACGACCCTGCGTTCTTCATCCTTATTGCGCGCCGCAACAGCCATGCCAAGAGCAGCAGAGATGGATGTTGAAGAATGACCAACCCCAAAAGTGTCATAAATACTTTCTGTCCGTTTAGGGAAGCCGGACATTCCTTTATGCATACGCAAGCTCGCCATACCTTCTCTTCGGCCAGTGAGCACTTTATGGGCATATGTTTGATGCCCCACATCCCACACCAATCGGTCTTCCGGTGTATTGAAGACATAGTGGAGAGCAATCGTTAGTTCAATTGTGCCAAGATTGGAAGATAAGTGGCCGCCTGTTTTTGCGACAGACTCAAGTAAAAATTGACGTAATTCACTGGCTAACTGCGGTAGTTGATGCGGTGAAAGTAAGCGAAGATCCGCAGGAGACTGAATGGTATCAAGGAGGTGCGTCATTAGAAATTTCTCTTTGCGATGAAATCAGTTAATTCATGCAGACGCAATGCGCGGTCTCCAAATGGGGATAGCGAAGCATGTGATTCATGCAAGAGATTTTCGACAAGCTCTTTGGTTTGAGTTATTCCCAATAAGCTGGCATAAGTTGATTTATTTTGCGCTGCATCTTTACCTGCAGTTTTGCCAAGCGTGGCTGTGTCACTTTCTGTATCAAGAATATCATCGACAACTTGAAACAATAAGCCGAGCCGGGTGGCAAAGTGGCTGAGTTGGTCTAATTCGCTTGATGTTGCCTTACCACAATGTGCTCCAAGAAGAACAGCGGCACGAATTAATGCTCCTGTTTTGTGAATGTGCATCAATTCAAGCTCCGCAATGGTTAGCTGTTGATTTGTCGCGGCAATGTCAAGTGCTTGACCGCCAGCCATGCCGCGTGATCCCGACGCGATGGCCAGAAGGTTAAGCATATCAAGTTGATGTGATAAATCGACATCTAGCGAGGGGGATGACAGTACTTGAAATGCAAGCGTTTGAAGCGCATCACCTGCAAGCAGGGCAGTTGCTTCATCAAACTCGATATGGCATGTTGGCTTGCCGCGCCGGAGCACATCATTGTCCATGCAGGGTAAATCATCATGCACGAGTGAATACGCATGAACGAGTTCAGTTGCAATCGCTGCCGTATCCAGAGAATGCGGTGCTGCTTTAAATAGATCACCCGCAGCATGGCAAAGCAATGGCCTGATCCGCTTTCCTCCACCCAGCACCGCATAGCGCATTGCGTCGTGCAAACGCATGGGTGAAATGTGTGATGAGGGTAGGGTTAAGTTGAGCGTAACCTCTGTCCTTTGCTGAATGTTAGCGGCCCAGCTGGAAAAGTTCATGATTTTTTATTCGTCTTCCAGTTCACTAAATGTGTCTGGTTTGAATGGGCGCAGGGTGTTGTTTTCAAGGATACGAATTTGCTGCTCAGCTGCATTGAGAGTCTCTTGGCACTGGTGAAGTAAAATCACCCCACGTTTGTAGACATCCAATGATTCTTGGAGCGGCATTTGACCAACTTCCATGGCGCTAATGATACTTTCTAATTCAGTGAGAGCATCTTCAAAAGATTGTGATTCTATCAGCGTAGAGGATTTTTTCGAGATGGTTTTCATGATGGGGCGCTGTGTGGGATAAAGACGATAGTCGATTACAAAAAAGGCTATAGATGACTGAGGCTCAGCTTTCGGTCAAATTCGTTACGCGTTACAATACGATAGCCGGCGTTGAGCCGGTTTTCTTTTGCTATTAAATCACTTCGATCGACCTCCATTGTTTTCAGTTTTTCCGTAAACTTTTCTTGGTGGTTGAAAATTATGTCTGACTCTCTTTCATCCTTTCTTTTGTCACCCAGTACTTCGCAATTGCCGGTGGAGTGGTATTTTGACGAAAAACTGTTTGAATTAGAGAAAAAAGTAATTTTTGATGCAGGAGCGAATTACGTTGGCCATGAGCTAATGGTACCAAGAGTGAATGACTATCGCTCACAAGAATGGAATGACCACGGACAGATGATTATTCACCAGCCTGATGGTATGTATGAAATGTCAAATGTCTGTCGTCATCGGCAAGCAATCATGCTTGAAGGTTCGGGAAATGCAAAAAATATTGTTTGCCCTATTCATCGGTGGACTTACGATTGTGGTGGTACGTTAGTCGGGGCGCCGCATTTTTCTACTAACCCTGCATTGAGTTTGAAGAAACAGGTGCTTGAAAACTGGCAAGGCCTGTTATTCAAGGGGCCGCGTTCTGTCAATGCGGATTTAGCAGGAATGCGATTCACAAACGCATTTGATTTTACGGGCTACAAGTTAGATCGTGTTGAGTTGCATGATTGCAACTACAACTGGAAGACGTTTATTGAGGTCTATTTAGAAGATTACCATGTTGCCCCCTATCATCCTGGGCTGGGGGGCTTTGTTACATGCGATGATCTCAGTTGGCAATTTTCTGATTGGTACTCAGTACAGCAGGTGGGTATCCAATCATTAGCAAAGCCGGGGTCAGCAATTTACCAGCGCTGGCATAAAGTAGTTCTTGACTATCATAACGGCGAGTTGCCAAAATGCGGTGCGATTTGGTTAACTTACTACCCTAATATCATGGTGGAGTGGTACCCGCATGTACTCGTTGTTTCCAGGCTAATCCCGCAGGATGTGAATAAAACGCTGAATGTTGTTGAGTTTTATTATCCTGAGGACGTCGCGCTCTTTGAGCCTGAATTCATTCAAGCTGAGCAGGCCGCCTATATGGAAACAGCCCTGGAAGATGACGATATTGCCGAACGCATGGATCGAGGCCGATATGCCTTGATGAGGCAAGGTCGAAGCGAGGCGGGACCTTACCAATCGCCAATGGAAGATGGCATGCAGCACTTCCATGAGTACTACAGACGCCTCATGGGTGTTCATCTGAACAAGTGTGGTTGATTTTGATCAGGTAGAATGCTTAAAGGTATCTGTTGCCTGTAATTTTCTAACTAGGAATCGTTTGCATGTATTTTGGAATTATCGAGTTGTCTTGGTGGGGATATGTTGTTTTAACCTTGGTATTGACACATATCAGCATTGCAGGTGTCACGATTTATCTTCATCGACATCAAGCCCATCGCGCGTTGGATCTATCGCCACTACCTAGTCATTTTTTTAGATTTTGGCTTTGGTTGACAACCGGCATGGTTACCAAAGAATGGGCAGCGATCCATCGTAAGCATCATGCAAAATGTGAAACGATCGAGGACCCACACAGCCCACAGATTTTGGGTATTCAGCCGGTGCTATGGACAGGAGTCTTCTTTTATGTAAAAGAATCCCGCAATGCTGAAACCATGGCGCACTATGGTCACGGAACACCTGATGACTGGCTTGAGCGCGCGATTTATACACCATTAAATAAGCTAGGCGTGTTTATCATGCTAGGTATCAATCTTGTATTGTTTGGACCTTGGATTGGGAGCTTGATTTGGGTTATTCAAATGATTTGGATTCCATTCTGGGCCGCTGGGGTGGTTAATGGAATAGGCCATTATTGGGGATATCGAAATTTTGCCTGTGCTGATGCATCAACAAATATTTTTCCTATTGGCCTTCTGATTGGCGGGGAAGAGCTGCACAACAATCATCATACCTTTGCCTCTTCGGCAAAGCTTTCCAATAAGTGGTATGAATTTGATATCGGATGGTTTTATATCCGATTGCTTGAAGTTTTCGGTTTGGCAAAAGTTAAAAAAATTGCTCCGACACCTCATTTTGATCTAGCAAGGCCTACCATCGATCTTGATCTGTTACAGGCGATAGTTACCCATCGGTACGATGTGTTGGCAAAATACTTGAATAGCTTGCACCATTTGGCATCTGAGGAGATTACTCAAATGAGTATTGGTGCTAAAGAGGGACGTTTGATGAAGCACTTGTTAGGTAAGGATGAAAGTAGCCTGCCTGTTGCTCAACATGCTAGATTGGCAACTTTGCTGGGGAAAAGTGAGCGCTTGGCGCGAGTTTATGCCATGCGCAAAGATCTTGAAGCCTTGTGGGGGCGATCAACAGCAACGCATGATCAATTAATTAAACAGCTGGAAGACTGGATTGCCCGTGCTGAGAAAAGCGGCATCAGGCAGATGGAAGAGTTCTCTTTAAGGTTAAGAACCTACGCTGTATAGTGATACAAAGTCTACCCAATAAAAAAACCCGCTTTTGGCGGGTTTTTTATTGCTCAAGAAGGTTTTATTTTAGCTTTACTTCTTTGTAAGCCACGTGTTTTCGCACCTTTGGATCATACTTAATGAACTCTAATTTACCTGGTGTTGTTTTCTTGTTTTTTGAGGTCGTATAAAAATGACCCGTACCTGCTGTTGATTCCAATTTAATTTTTTCGCGTCCACCTTTGGCCATGATTTTTCTCCTGATTAGGCGCGTTCGCCGCGTTCACGTAACTCGGCGAGAATCACGTCGATGCCTTTTTTATCTATCGTACGCAAGCCTGCGTTTGAAACACGCAAGCTGACAAAACGATTTTCTGCTTCAACCCAGAATCGACGATTATGTAGATTGGGCAAAAAGCGGCGTTTGGTTTTATTGTTGGCGTGGGAAACGTTGTTTCCCACCATTGGGGCTTTGCCCGTCACTTGGCATACGCGCGACATGTTTAGTGCTCCTGAATGCTAATTCTGCAAAGCTGGATAGTATACCAAATAATGTGCGGGATGCCCACTCATTTTTAGATTAATCCACGCTCGGCAAAGGAAAGTGGTGAGGTGCCTGATACGACGACGAAATGATC
>DATCQI010000088.1:0-19580 GCA_036569545.1 Rugosibacter sp.
TTGCACACGCAAGCTTGGTGCACTGGCATCGAATACCGGCACGCCGAGGATCATGGCCGCTGGCTGTCTGGCGGATTCCGCCATGAAGGCTGGAATGCATTCGGCTGGGTGCTGTCCATCCGAATCCATGGTCAAGACGTGAGTGAATCCCGCCGCTGCGGCTTGCTCTAGCCCATGCAATACGGCTGCGCCCTTGCCCCGGTTACGCGGCAAAACCATCACGCGCAGGCCGGCATCCTGCGCCGCCAACTTCAGTAAACCCTCGGCGCTGCCGTCGGTGCTGCCATCGACGACGACCCACACCGGAGTCCAGCAGTAGCGTGCCGCGCGCACTGTCTCATAAACCTTGACGCCGGGGTTATAGCTGGGGATGAGAACAAGATGCGTAGCCGAGGCTGCCGTCATGATGATGCCTTGACTCCCTGCGCGGGCAAGGTATTGGTCGGATAAAACGCCGAGCCTTGTATCAACTCATGCGCAAAATATTGTTTCAGCTCGGCTGTGAAACGCCGGGCATCCTGCGGTGGATCAAAGCGCTGCCCGAGTCGAATTCGATAATGGATCGGCAACGGGGGTTTGCGGAACAGTGACCAGCCTTTGCTCAGATACCTCGAATCGGTTTCTATCAGTATCGTCTGCACGGGCACCTGTGCATGACTTGAGATCAGGCCTATACTGCCTTTGAACGGATTGATCGGGCACGAGGTGGTGCGGGTTCCTTCCGGGAATAGCAACAGATGACTACCGCAGTCAAAATCATGGGTTGCCAGCCGCATCGTACGTCGCACCGGTTCGTTGCGGATGTAGCGCGCCAGTCGGGCACCCGCCCCAAGAAAAACATTGTTCATCAGCTCGGCTTTAAGTACGCAAGCGACATTCGGCAAGCGAGAAATCACCATCACCGCGTCCAGCAGGCACGGATGATTCGGCGCAATAATCAGCGACGGTTCATCGCGCAGCGCATCCAGTGCTTCCAGATCAAAGCTGCACCGACGCGACAGGCTAAGACTGGCCAGGTAAAGTCGAAACGCCAGCATGGTGACGTAACGCCCCAGCGCCCGCCCCCGCTGTTCAGACAAGAGTGGGTAACTAATCAGTGCAATCGGTGTCCATGCCAGGCACAAAATCCCCATCCATGCCAAGCCAAGATACAGCACCAGGTAATCGTAGCCATTCAGCAACACACGCAATGCGGCACGCATGATCAGCCCCGTTGGCAAGGCACGGGCATCAATGGATGCACGGCAGTGGCCTCAATTTCCAGCAGCAGATCCTGACGACATACGTCAGCCTGCAAATAGACCGCCTTGAGCGCGCCACCCACACAATGAGTCAACTCGGCACAAATCTGCGCCAAATCGGTAGGGTTGCGCACGTATACCGTGTAATGCAAGCTGGCTAGATCAAACTTTGTCTGGTTCGCCAGACGGTTGGCTTCGGCCAGCACGGCCCCGATATTGTTCATGGTTTCGCGAGTTTGTGCCACAACATTGCCGGGGTGCACGGTTGCGTGACCAACAATGCTGGCAGTGCCGGATATGAACAACACCCCGTTTTGCCCGATACGTGCCAGGCTGGCACGTGAAAACGTCGGGCTGCGCGGGCCATACTGTTGCGGATATTGGTAAGCACTGATCTGGCGCGGGTTTTCAATATTCAGTGGTGCGGCACGTCCCGCTAAAAAGGCAATGTGTAGCGTGGGCAAGCCCCCCGGAGCCGAGCCACTCTGCCCAAAACCCAAGGCGCACGCAGCAGGCACATTACCTGTCACATCGCGTTCGTGAGCCAGGAAAGCGTCCTGCCGTCCCAAGTTGAACTGGCGATAGCGCTCCAGCCCGAAACTGTGGGCGGTGATGTCGGCAATGTAATTCCTGCAGCGGAATAAATAAGGATAGCGCAACGTGTCAAGCAGTGCAAACATCTGACGGTAGGCCGACTCGGTGGCCTGCTGTAACGGCGTTTTGTCAGTGTCGGCTGGAAACATTGTTTCAGATAGTTCAATCACACCAAACAACACGGCATCGTCATGGCGATAATGGATAGCGCCAGTCTGACCCTGCGTTATCTGTCCGCTGCCGTGCCAGACTTCGCAGATTGAATCGTCGGCATCCAGTCTCTGTAAAGGGGGCCACATGCAGGGAATCTTTGTGTCAGCTTGCATCTGTCGTTCGACAGCCTCCGCAGAAAAACAGAAGGCACCTAGCACGCTGTTTTTCCATTGTTCCGATTGTTTCAAAAACGCTGCAATGGTCAGGTTTTCACCATGCAGAGGGGATGCTGTATCACGCATCAGTTCCCCGCTCCGCCAGTTGTGTCCACAACTCGAATGTTGTGTTTACGCATCCGCCATGCCTTCAATGAGCGCCTGAAATTAAATAAGGATGTCGTGTAATACAACCCTTTGAAAAGTCGCAACGGGCCATGAATCGGGGTTTTGCCAAACACGTCGCCGGCCAGCACCGATAGCAGTGCTTCTTTTACACGGAAAATGTTACGCGGCCCCATGAACATATTACGCATGGTGGGATTAGTCACCCGATAAATAAACCAGGAAAAAACCTGGGGACCAACCCGCATCGTCTTGTCGAATTTTTTCAATGCAGCGGCCGCCTGCTGCGGATAGCGCAGGCAAGTGTCCACGGTGTCAGCCCCAACAAAGGCGCTGTGCATGGCCAGCATCACGCCGGAAGAAAATACCGGATCGATAAAAGTGTAGGCGTCGCCCAGCAGCAGATAATTACTGCCATGGGTACGGTCACACACGTAGGAAAAATTGCCCGTGGCTTCAACTGGCGAGGTCAGTTGTGCGTGTTGCAGCCGCTCGCTCAATGGCGCACACAATGCGATGGTTTCCTGCAAAAACTGCTCGAGCGATTTTTTGTTGCGGGTTTTCAGGTAATACGGCCAGGTCACCGCACCGACGCTGGTCGTGCCGTCGGCCAGCGGAATAAACCAGAACCAGCCATGCTCGAACCAGAAAATGGTGATGTTGCCTGCGGCCTTGCCCGGATTGCGCTCGGCCCCCGAAAAGTGGGCGTAAATGGCAGTGCTGTTGTGTTTCTTGTTGCGCTGCTTGGCTTTGAAGTGATTGCCGAGAAAGGTATCACGACCTGAAGCATCCAATACAAAACGTGCATGCACCGTTTCGATGCTATCGTCATCATGGCGGGCCCGCACCAGCACACCGGCATTGTCGGGTAAAAAATCGACGTCCTGTACCTGACAACCTTCCACTACACGGGCATTTTTACGGCTGGCGTTGCGGATCAGAATTTCATCAAACTCGGCACGACGCACCTGGTAGGCCATGGGCATGGATTTGTCCAGGGCATCGGCAAATTCAAACGACTGTTTGTGGTCATGCCAGGGCGAAACAAATTCTGCGCCCCATTTCTCCATGCCGATGGCCTTGACGGCATCCGCCACGCCCAGCTTTTCCAGCAGCGGCAGATTAGCGGGAAGCAGCGATTCGCCGATATGAAAACGCGGATGGTGCGCTTTTTCCAACAGCGTCACGCAGTAGCCACGCTCGGCCAACAACGCAGCGGCTGTCGAGCCTGCCGGCCCGCCACCGATTACCAGCACATCACAGCCCGAATCTCGTGCGGCGGATGCTGCGGGGGGAGTATTCATGGCTCAACCTCTGGCTTGTTATTCATCTCCCGGAATTGTATCGTATCGCTTTGGTACTCATATGGTTTTATAGGCTAAAACATAGAACAGCACTCCGTCCACCGAGATTGAGCGCAATCACACTGCGACGAATAACAAGACAGCCAGCACCACGAGAATTGAGTTATTCCGGTCTGATCTAAGCATGTATAACAGGCGCGATAAAGAAAATGACAGCCACCTGCATGCAAAACGCATGGATTTGCTGTGAACACAGAAAACTCACTTCCCACGGCCCTTGTTGCGCCCGCGAATTGCAGTAGTCTGAGGAATAATCGGCGCAGAAATCGCTTGCAAGCGCCACACCTGTGGGTCAGTCTCGGGCAAAATCTCGACCTTGGCAGCAGCTTCCTGCTTGATTTTCTTTATTCAGTTCACAGCCGATTGCTCAAGTTCAGCAGTGGGTACAAAATTTCGCAGGGGGGAAGATTTTCCCGCATTCACGCCAGCGGCCCATGCCGGAAACAAGGGAAAAGACGGCAACAGAACAACAGCACACTCAACCTTATTCACTCTCCCCGCCCAGCGCTTCGGTTAAATGCGCCAGCAGTTGCTCCAGATTGCCGCACATCAAGCTAAAGTTCGCCGCAAACAAGTCATCCGCATTCTCGGCCTGTCGTTCGGCATCCTCTTTCAGGATATCAAGAAAAGTCAGTCGCTTGATTTGCAGCTGTTCGGTCAGGATGAAAGAAACACGATCTTGCCAAGTGAGGCTCATGCGCGTTACTGTTTTGCCTGCCACAATATGATTACGCACATCGTCGCTATCCAGATTATGTCGAACATATCGCACGGCAGCGCGCTCTTCTGCCACGGCACGCAACTCACAATCACGGTCGATAGTAAAACTGTCTGGCGCTGCGCCAGCGGCTAACCATTGCGTCATGGCGGTTGCGGGCGCCAGCCTGGTTTTAAGCAGGCTCAATGGCAAATCGCCGAGCGATAATTTAAGCTGCTCGATCGCCTCATCAGCCCGCTGGCTTGACGCGGCATCCACCACCAGCCAGCGATTGACCGGGTCAATCCAAAGATAGGTCAGGCCACGCTTGGCAAAAGCACGCGGGAGCAACTCCAGCGTCATCTGCTCGATTACGTCACGCACCTGTTTGCGGCCCGGTTTATAGCCTTGTGCCGCTTCAATATCGATCAGCTTGTCTTGGGCATACTGACGCACCACGGCAGCGGGCAGTAGTTTTTGCTCTACGCCAAGCGCAATCAGTTGCTGCTTTTGTTGGGTAAATATCAACTCACCTTCCACGCCGCGGGGCGGCACCCAACCACGCGCCATTTGATCGGTTGCGCCACAGCCAACAAACAACCCGCGGTTAAGGGCGATAGCTAAGTCTTCGCTGGAATACTGCCAAGCATCGGCAAGACGGAAAATCTGCAGGTTACGAAACCACATGGCAAAGGAGCACGAGTAATTAAAAGGGTTTGGATTCTACGCAGCCACCGCCAAAAAAACGCAACCGTGCTGGCGTTATTCTTTCACCACATCCGCCCCGGCGGGCGGTGTAAAGTGAAAAAGGCTGGCCGCTAACGAGGGGTTTACTTCAAAACGATCAAACCTGAGGCTACTGATTTGGCCAAAGCTGTCATGAATTTCCATGCTCACCGGCTGATTCGCCTTAAAGCCGATTTTTACCAGCTCAAAACTGGCTTCCCCCATGCGCGACGTGGCTTCGATAAACTCAATGCCATCAACAGAGGGCGCCTCTTTCAGCACGAAATTCTTTTCTATATCCTGCCCGGCCAGGAGTGCCGCAGGGCTCGCGCCCAAAGCGGCGCCCACCTTCCTGATAGCCACCTGATTCAGCTCAGGATCAAAACTCCACAGCTGGACACCGTCGCTCACTAGCAATTGCGGGTAGGGCTTTTCATACGACCAGCGGAATTTTCCCGGCCGTTGCATGTAAAAACTGCCGCTGGATAGCTGTGGCTTGCGGCCGGATTTACTCGCGACGCTCTGGCTAAACGTACCCCGCGCACTCGCTGTGTGGGTGACAAAATATTTCAGTTGATCGAGGCCGGCTGCAATCGATGCGGGGGCAAAACCGATGCTGCAAAGCGCAATAAAAATACAGAGAAATTTTTTCATGCTGCAATTATCGCTCAAGACTTTTTTCATTGCCAGAAACAATCCGGATGCAGGCTTTCGCTATCCGGCCTGGCGAAACGTCAAGTTTATGGTGCAACTGTAGTCGCATCGTGTATTCATGGCACTCCGGATCTTGCTTTCAAATTCATTTAGCGCACACTGCGCGCAACTACCGCAGTTGAAAATTTTTATTCCAACCGTTCCGACCCGATGACTTCACGGCCACCGGCGCTATTCATGGACGAAACCAGTCCCGCTTTTTCCATCGCCTCAATCATGCGCGCGGCGCGGTTATAGCCGATACGCAATTGGCGTTGCACCAGCGAAATCGAGGGGCGACGGTTTTTGAGCACAATCTCTACTGCCTGATCGTACATGGGGTCGGCCTCAGCATCATTGCTCACCGTATCACCAGCGCCGACTTCTTGCTCATTGGTCAGATTCCCGGCAAGAATTGCATCAATGTACTCGGGTGAGCCCGTTTTCTTCAAATGCTCTACCACACGATGCACCTCATCATCGGCAACAAATGCGCCATGCACACGTACCGGCAAGCCAGTGCCGGGCGGCAAATACAACATGTCACCCTGCCCCAGCAGCGCCTCGGCGCCCATCTGGTCGAGTATGGTGCGCGAATCGATTTTGCTCGACACCTGGAACGCAATGCGCGTCGGGATGTTCGCCTTGATCAGACCGGTGATGACATCGACGCTCGGCCGCTGGGTGGCCAGAATCAAGTGAATACCTGCCGCACGGGCTTTTTGTGCCAGACGCGCTATCAGCTCTTCCACTTTTTTGCCGACTACCATCATCAAGTCGGCCAGCTCATCAATCACCACGACGATGTGCGGCAGGATAGTCAGCGGTGGCGGCGCGATGCCGGTTTCAACACCCGGCCCTGCGGTAGCAGTCAGGTCGGTAGGATCGGGAACCGTTTCGCCATTTTTCGCCGCCTCGTTGATCTTGCTGTTGAAGCCGGCGAGATTGCGCACGCCAAGCAGGCTCATCAGCTTGTAGCGGCGCTCCATTTCGCCAACACACCAGTTCAACGCATTGGCTGCCTTGGTCATGTCCGTCACCACCGGCGCCAGCAGATGCGGGATCCCCTCGTAGATCGAAAGCTCCAGCATCTTGGGATCGATCATGATCAGGCGCACATCCTGCGGCCCTGACTTGAAAACCAGCGAGAGAATCATCGCATTCACACCCACCGATTTACCTGAGCCCGTCGTACCCGCCACCAGCAGATGCGGCATTTTCGCCAGATCGGCCACCACCGGCTGGCCACCAATATCCTTGCCCAGCGAGATGGACAGTGGCGAAGCCATACCGTGATACGCCTGCGAGCCAATGATCTCGGATAGACGCACAATTTGTCGCCTGGGGTTAGGCAACTCGAGCGCCATGCAGGATTTTCCGGGCACGGTTTCCACCACGCGAATCGACACCAGGGAAAGCGCGCGCGCCAAATCTTTAGCCAAACCAACTACCTGGCTGCCCTTGACACCAATAGCAGGTTCTATTTCATAGCGCGTTACCACCGGGCCAGGATGGGCTGAAACCACTTTGGCTGTGACATTAAAATCAGCCAGCTTGCGCTCGATCAGACGCGAGGTAAATTCCAGCGTCTCGATTGAGGGCACATCAGCGGGATTATGCGTGGGCTCGGTGAGCAAATGCAGCGGCGGCAGCGCGCTACTTGCCGTATCAAAAAACAAGGCGGATTGGCGCTCTTTTTCAACCCGCGCAACAGCCTTCGGTGCCATGGGAATATCCAATTCGACAGGCTCGATCTTGAGTGGCGGCAACGGATTATCGTCAATCTTGCGACGTTCAGTTTCCACAACGACCTCGCGCTGGCCTGCGATCTGCCGCCCATAGCGCCGATCTTGCCACTGCTCCCTCAACAACTGGCAGCGGTTCCAGGCAGATTCAAGCAAAGTGCCACACCTTTCAGCCACGCGCACCCATGAAGTGCCGGTAAACAAGCTGAAACCCACCATGATCAATACCAGCAAAATCAGCGTGCCTCCGGCAAAACCAAGAAACTGTGCTGCAAACCGTCCCACCTCAAAACCCAGCATGCCTCCCGGGGTCAAAGGCAGCACCAGCTTTGCACTCCAGAAACGCATCGCCTCCATGCCGGCGCTTGCCAGTAGCATCACACTAAAACCAATGAGTGAGATAAATAAAGACCGCCGATCGCCATCAAACAAACGGCTGATCCGGTGATAACCCCGTGCCAAGAGAAAAAAAGGCAGGGCAGCCAACCACCAGGCAGACAGCCCGAAAAGGTACAGCAACAAATCAGATAGCCAAGCACCTATCCGCCCACCCGGATTCATGACCCGATCAACGGTTGCTGCATGCGACCAGCTGGGGTCTGCGGGGTTAAAGCCCCATAAAATAATTGCGAGATAAACCCCGCAGACCACCACTAGCAACCAGCGCGCTTCATGTACCAAAATCGCGATTTTTTCCGGCAGTGGCGGGGAGGTCGTAGAAGTTGATGTGTTCATAGGTGCGAATAAAGACAAAAGGATGTGCCAGTCATTTAAAAAGTATTAGAAATGCCTCAATGCTCCGCAGTACTGGGTGTCTGTGAGCCAAGCATACCCTTTTCAATCTCCTGGGCACTCTCCGCCTCGACTGTTTTTCCGTCAGCCAAAAGTGCATCTTCTGTACGCTTGTTCATGATAACAATGCTAATGCGGCGATTGATCGGATTGTACGGATCCTGCTTGTCGAATAATACCGTCGAGGACATGCCAACAACACGCATGACTTTGTCATCTCTCATGCCGCCCGCAACAAGCTCACGACGCGAAGCATTCGCACGATTAGTGGATAACTCCCAGTTGCTGAAGTCACGTGCTCCACTGGCAAAAGGTTGGGCATCCGTATGGCCCGATAAGCTGATGTGGTTTTCCACCTTGTTCAGTGTTTTGCCAATCTCGCGCAAAATAAGACGCGTATAGGGCTTGACTTCCGAACTCGCGGAATCGAACATCGGCCGATTCTTTTCGTCGACGATCTGGATTCGCAAACCTTCACTGGTAAGATCAAGTAATAGTTGGCTCTTGAACTGCTTCAGGATCGGGCTGGCATCGATCAACGACTCCAGTTCTCCCTTCAGAACCACGAGCTTGGCTTGCTCCGTTTTTTCATGTTCAGCTTTTTCATGCTCGGCTTTCAGCTTTTGCAGATTGATGGTCTTTTTTGGCGCTTTAACATCTCCGGCCTTGACCTGTCCGTGAGAAGCCGTTAAGTCCTTGCCTCCCCCCTGGATTACTGAAGAAGAATCACCTGAACCCGACCCGCCCGCCATTGAAACTTTAAGCGGATTCTGAAAATAATCGGCAATACCCTGCAAATCAGCTTGTGTTGTAGAACCCAAAAGCCACATGAGCATGAAGAATGCCATCATCGCCGTAACAAAGTCGGCGTAGGCGATTTTCCACGCCCCCCCATGCGCACCGCCAACGGTCTTCTTGATTTTCTTGACGACTATGGGTTGCCTGGTATCGTCACTCATGCCACCCCCTGGATAAAGTTGCGCAAACTATTTACTTGCCCTTATTTATTTTTACGTGCTTTCAGGTCTTCTTCCAGCTCAATGAAGCCAGGACGATCACCAGAAAAAAGCACTTTACGGCCAAACTCTATCGCCACCTGTGGCGCATATCCATTCATGCTGGCCAGAAGTACGGTTTTGATAACTTGAAATATCTTGCCCTCTTCTTCTACCTTCTGTTCTAGCTGTCCTGCAATAGGTGCTACAAAACCATAAGCCAGAAGAATACCGAGAAAGGTGCCGACCAACGCGCCGCCGATCATCTTGCCGAGAATGGCAGGGGGTTCGCCGACAGAGCCCATGACATTCACCACCCCCATAACCGCCACCACGATGCCGAATGCTGGCGTGGCATCGGCAATTTTGGCTACGGTATGTGCAGGCACATGGGCTTCCTGATGATGGGTTTCAATTTCAATGTCCATCAGGTTTTCTATTTCAAATGCATTGAGATTGCCGCCTACCATCATGCGTAAATAATCACAGATAAACTCCATGGCATGATGATCATGCACAATGTTCGGATATTTAGAAAAAACTGCACTCTCACCCGGATTCTCGATATCGTTCTCAATTGACATCAAGCCTTCCTTGCGGACCTTGGAAAGAATCTCGAATAGCATGGCCAGCAAGTCCATATAGAATGCCTTGTTAAGCCGCGTTCCTTTAAATATTGTGGGCAGCGCGCCCACTGTCGCCTTGATAGCCTTGATACCGTTGCTGGCAATAAACCCGCCTGTTGCCAGTCCTAAAATCGCGACGTACTCCATGGGCATCCACAATGCTGCCAGACTGCCGTGCACCGCATAAGTACCTACTGAAGCGGCAAGGATAATGATATAGCCAAGGATTAGGAACATGTCGAATTTATCCGTTGTAACGTGTTAAACCTCACTGCGCTTGCGAGGACATATTTTTCAGGCAGCATCATAATGGCAAAAAAGATCAAGCATACGACTAGCCGACACGTGAAATTTTATGTCATGCGGATATAACACGATTTTTTCCGGAGCGCTTTGCCAAATACATCGCTGCGTCGGCGCGACGCAAAGCCTCATAAGAACTCTCTAACTGAGTCACCTCCACCAAACCGCAGCTGAAAGTAATCAAAATCTTGTCATTATTGGCCATAAAAAATTTCCGGGTCAACTCACGCTGCACGCGTAACATCACACTAACGGCGTCATCCATCGCAGTATCGGGTAATAAAACAACAAACTCTTCGCCACCATAGCGAGCGAGTGTATCTTGAGGCCGAATGGCTTGTTGGATAACCGTTACCAAATGCACCAAAGCCGCATCACCAACAGCATGTCCCTGGGCATCATTAATCTGCTTGAAGTTATCGATGTCGAGAAGCGCAAGGCTAAGGGTTCCTCCTTGGCGTTGCTGACGATCAACTTCTTTTTGCAACGCCTCATCCAGACCTTTACGATTGAGGGTACTAGTCAAGGGATCATGCCGAACCATCTGGCTAGCTGTAGAGAGCTCAGTTTTCAAACGCGCCACTTCTTGCTCTGCCTCTTTAACTCGATTTTGCATAAGGCTTAATTCATCACGTGACCGCGCTGTATCAATCTGCACCAAGCGAGTCTCATGCATAACTTCATTCAATACTTCCGTGAGCTCAGAGATGCCGTTCGCTTTGCTCATTTTCTGGGCACATACCTCAATTTTTCCGTGGTAAACACTCGTGGTTTCAGAAAAATTAGTCAAATGATCTACAAAAGCGGCCAACATCAACTTGAGCCGATCATTGGCCTCGGTAAGCTCTTTTTTGAGTAAGCTTTGTTTGACAATAACATCTTTCATCCGCCGCTCAACTTCATTCAAACGCCGCAAATCGAGTGGTTGGAGCAGCAGGTCTCGCATCATGTTGATTTGTCCAGTAACCCACTGATCCTCAACCACTAACTCACTAATATTATCCGTAATGAGTTGCACCAGATGAAGCAATGCTGCATTTACTTCCGCTTCGTCTTCGGCAATAAAATGGGTGCGATAGCATAGTTTTTTGAGTCGGCCAGAAAGTTCGGCGAGTGACTCAGCATTTTGTGCGTCCCTTACGGCCACTGAAATCTCGTTTGCTTCGCGAATGAGTTCCGGATTGTTACGCAACACGATGGCTAGGGTATTGTCCAGCACTTGGACAATAAGTGACTGCAGATCAGAGATTCCATCCTGCCATTGCGTGTAGGTCGACAGTATTTTCCCTGTTTCTGGAGGCATCGCCGCTGTTTCTTCAATAGTTACCACCGTCGCCGTCGCAGGTACCAAATCAGTAAATTCTGGGGAGTTTTTTTCTGTATTTTTTGTCCAACAACCTATCAGAGAGTGGATGCGGGTGAGCAACAATTCCGGCTTACTCGTAGTGGCTAAAATGTGCTCCAGCGCTTTCTTCTTTTGAAAAGCTGTCACCCCGGCATGCGATATATCAAGTTGCCGCAACAGGTCACGAACCAACTCGGGCCAAGGGGTTTGCGCACCGCTTTGATTAGCCAAAAACTCAAGCAACGCATCTTTAAGTCTGTCCCAGCTTCTCTCGGAAATCGCAGCTTCTAATTGACGAGCAAAATGAATTTGCTCTGCATTCTTGCGTGGCAAAGCCGCTTGTAATACCTTAAATTCATCCTCAGGAAACGTTAAAGTGACAGGCTGGCCAGAAATCTCATGAAATACCATGCGGTAATTCTCGGGTATTGGCAAAAGCTTCTTCAAAGCTAAACGCCGTAGAGCTTCACGGGCGATTTCAAATGCTGAAAGTGGGGGCGATTTAGGCATGACTCATTTGCCGACTTTAATGAGATGAAATATACATTAACGCGGGTGTGCAGAACCAATAAACAAAGGGATATACACTGACCATCATTTTCATGAGGCGCCCAAGCGACTTACTATCGTTACACCACCTGTGGAATATTCTGATAAATATAAAGACGCGTCTGTCGTTGATCCGTCACGTAGATAACTGTCTGTGCTGTCATTTCCGGAATAGCAAAACTATTGCTGACAAGACAAGCAAACGGCAACATTTCAGCTTGCGCCTTGGTTCCAAGCTTGGCCATTGGCGCTGGAGAGAGAAAGACATAGACCACATCATAAGCGGCCAATGAGTGGTCCCAGAAGTTACCGCGACGGATGCTCAGGTTGGAAAATTTCCGTGAAAACAACCAGGCCCATGCCCACGTCAATGGTGCGTGTTCAAAACCAACAAACCTGCAATCCGGTCGAGCGCGCGCCAAATGACGTAGCAGCCCCCCATCGCCACAACCCATGTCTATCATCCGGCAGGGCGTCGCAGGTAATAGAGACAGCAAGACGTCCCGGCTTTTACGATTGGTAAGATACAGTGGCACCTGACTGATATCTGTCCGCCAAAAAACCAGCAGCAACAAGACAAATCCGCTGAACCATACCCATCCAGGCAATGCCATGCGGCTTGCCAGCACGGCACAAGGAATAAAAACCAGATGGATAAATAACCACCAGACCGGTGCTCGCAACAACATCGCCGTAAGCACTGCGCAAACGGCCTGTAGCAAAGCAACGAGTACGAGGTGATCAAAAAGTGCGGGAGAAAAAGTCAGCACCAAGCCAATGGCAAGCGTAACGCCAACCAATTGGGCAAGCAAGGCAAAAAACAACGGGTGCGAATTGTGGTGGAAATTACGGCGGATATCATCCCGCCGGTGAGCAAAAAGCCGGGTCACTGTGTAACAGGTGGCGTTACAGACTCGACCTCAGCTTCTGCCTTGGGTAGTGATTGACTCACGTACTGAAGCACATCGTTTTTTACCCGAAAACTGCCAATCATCTCCCCTGGCTCAGGTGGTGGGTCCTGGTACGTCTGAAAACCACACTGTTGCAATTCGGTAACATACCAGCGCTTTCCGGCATTAAGAATGAACACGCCGGATTCCGGCCGATAAACATCCAGACGAAATGTATTCACACCCAAACCGTCCATTGGGTAGCGACGCTGGCATTGCGGGAGGCCGGCAACAATCAATGCGGTTTGCCACGGGCCTCTCCAATAGGCTTGATCACGTAAAAGGGTTAATGACTGACCGCGATTATTGATATTAAAAAATGCCTGCTGGCTATTGCCACAGGCACTCAGCAGCAGAGTCAAGCACACCAGTGTGATTCGCTTGAATTTATTGTGCAAATCTATTCTGGAAAACATCACCCCCCCCCATTGAATACATCATTGAAATACTGAAAACACACTTTGCGTTTTATTGCTAATTTTATAGCGCTCTAACGATCAGCGTGATTCCTTGATCAAACGGCCATTCGAGGGTTGCAAAGGACGCGCATTATTACGGTAAAGGCGTGAAAATATGGCTACTTGTTCCGCAGAAACCGGTATCGGTTGCTTTAACACCATCCACAGAACACCTTCAGTACAAGGAGGCGTAGTCAATGATCCCATATAAGTCCAATAAGTTCGGCTTTCCGGCAGTAACTTGTTTAGATCGATAGCCTCGACTGGCGCCACCTCGATATTCTGGTCCAGTGGCAAATTGTTCCACAGCGTCTGAATCAAGGGATTCTCGCTACCTCTTTCGAGCAACACTGAAACGACAGCAAATTGACCTTCGTCATTTCTATGAACTAGATGCACCACCATATCGTAAGCGCGCCCATTCACACGCTCTTCTGAGGGACGATGAAAATGAAATTGCAGCAACTCATAGCGCTTGCCTGAAATCTTCAGGCTCAATCCTTCACCAACGTTCACCTGTACCGTATGACCCGTGTCAATGATGCGAAATAGTGTCGGTTTGTAATCGAACGTAATTTCTTCGAGATTGACCTTAATGCCTTCGCGAATATCGATCGGCGACTGACGTTTGCCCGTTGCACAGAGTGCATAGTCATCCCGTAACTTGGCCCAGCGGGTTGGTCCGTCTTCATCATCGTAAGACCAAGTGCCATGTTTTGAGGCAGGAAGCGCCTCCTGACCATTAATTGTCAATGCTGCTGTTGACCTTTTTTTTGCCGCTTTGCGCGGACCGGACGTTGCATAATGCAACTCACGCAAGCGCCTATCCGCCGGACTATCCACCCCTTGCCGCAAAGGACTGGAACTGGCCTTTGGCACAGGGGATGGAGATGCCGGTGACACAACAAGCGGCTTTTTTCCAGCGCTGGCCGCCGCCTGATCTGCGGCGGCTTTGTCCGCAGCAGCCTTGTCTATAGGTGGCAGAGTGATCAGTTTCGGTTTTTCGGCGGTGCCAGCTAAATCCTTATCGGCAACAAGCACCAAATGCGCCGCGACCGGGCCTTCAGTTTCAGCCTGCGGCATGGGTGGAACAATGACATGATTCAACGTCGTACCTGCATTGGCAGAGCCACTTGCGATGGTGGCACAGGCCACATTGAATATTCGCTCATCAAGGCTGCCTATTTCTATGGCATTAGGGCGCTGGCGAGAAACAACATCCTCGCGGACCAGCGTGTCACCACGAAAATAGGCACGGCGCAGTATAGTAAAACGGCGCGCAGCGCAGTCGTAAAAATTCTGTGCTTGCATTGTGTCATAAGCACCGCCAACATCATTCACCGGACGATCGAGGATTACCCGGCTCCAGGCCGTCGTGCCAGAAGACGTGCGCTCGATGCTGGCCTTATTGATGTCAATAGTTTCGCTCTTGCCCGAAATGATGGTTTGCCAGTCGCCGACTGTAGCGCCCAGAGGACCATTCAGACTAAAAAGCAATCCCGCCAAAACGAACGATAAACGCAATGCTGACATGATTCCCTTTTTTTCTTTCGAATTAACCCGGCTTACGAAACCCTGCGCCCGATGTCAATCGAAATCGGCGATATGACAACAATCCAGACTTAGACTTGAATATTCATGATGTCGTGATAAGCAGAGACCAGTTTGTTACGCACCTGCACCATCTGCTGAAAAGACAAATTGGCTTTTTGCAGATTGATCATCACATCCTGCAGGTTGACGTCACTCTGACCGCTGGAAAAGTCCTCAGCCATTTTGTGTGCATCCATTTGCGCGGCGTTCACCTGGTCGATTGTTTTTGATAGCACTTGCGCAAAATCCGCTCCCCCTGCCGGGACAGCCTGGTTCGCGGATTTACTACCGGTTAGCGCAGTTGCTGCGCGCAGCTCGGAGAGCATCTGGTCAAGTTGTCGTGTATCGATAGCCATAAATGTAACCTTACCTGAATTTGATCAGCAAAGAAATAACAATAAACAAGCAATCATCATGCCATGGTTTTCTGCAATTACTCAGGTTCGCGTCCGGTAAAAAACCCTTCCGTCCGGTACTGGTTCAGTTTGTAACGTAGCGTACGCTCTGATATCCCCAGAATGGCTACCGCTTTTTTGCGCGAGCCATTCACCTGCGTCAAAATTTCTAAAATGTGCTGTCTTTCCAGTACCTTCATGTTAGCGGGGGTAGCGCTTGCAGTCGCAATGACTTCCGAAAAAGTCGGCGCTGGCGATACGGCGTCGGATAGTAATTCCGCGTCACTAGCACCGCCTGAGACGTCTAATCCCGAACTTGAAACTAATGACGCAACCCCAACCCGATCCAGCGGCAATTCCTCCGCATCGATCAACTCATTTGTCGCCAGAATCAGCGCACGTTGAACCACGCTTTGTAGCTCTCGCACATTGCCCGGCCACGCATGGGCCAGCAAACGGGCTTCCGCTGCGGCGGTAAATCTTGCCGTTTGGCGGGCCAAAGCTGCCAGTTCAGCCAATAGCTTGCGTGCCAGGGGCACGATATCGCCCGGTCGTTCGCGCAACGGTGGAATCTCAAGCGGGAATACATTCAGACGATAAAACAGGTCTTCGCGAAAACGTCCCGCACGCACCTCTTCAGCCATCTCACGATTCGAGGTGGCCAGGATGCGGATATCCAGGGCAACAGGCTTCTTGCCCCCCACGCGCTCGACTTCTCGCTCTTGCAGCACACGCAACAACTTGGCCTGCAAGCCTAAAGGCATTTCTGATATCTCATCCAGTAGCAAGGTGCCACCATTGGCTTGTTCGAACTTTCCCGCCTGTGCGGTTTGTGCTCCGGTAAAAGCGCCTTTTTCATAACCAAAGAGCGTTGCTTCCAGCAGATTGTCCGGAATCGCCGCGCAGTTGATGGCCACAAAAGCACCCGCCGAACGCAGCGACTGATCGTGGATATAGCGTGCAAAGACTTCCTTACCCACACCTGACTCACCGGTAAGCAGCACGGTCGCATCCGCCCGTGCCACACGTGCAGCCAGCAACAGCGTAGCACGCGTTTTCGCATCCACAGCAACAACTCCCGCCGCAGGAGCAGGGGGTGTCGCGTAGCGCGCGATTTGCTCGATCAAAGCCTTTGGCTCAAACGGTTTGAGCATGAAGTCGCACGCACCGCCGCGTATCGCTGCCACAGCCTTGTCGACATCGCCAAAAGCGGTCATCAACAACACGGGCAGGCCAGGATAGCGTGTGCGAATTTCACTCAGCAGGGTGAGGCCATCCATCGGACTCATGCGCAAATCCGAAACCACCATATTGAAAGTTTTGTCGCGCAACCGCGCCAATGCCGCCGGACCACCGTCTACGCTAACAACCTCATGACCGGCCGCCTCGAGCGTAATCTGCAAGGCGTCACGCAGCGCATCGTCGTCCTCAACAACCAGAATGTTTAACTGTTCGGACATGGCAAACTCACCGAGAATCTGGCACCAGCGCCCGGGCTGGAGGCTACATCAATACTCCCCCCATGCGCCCGAACCACGCCGCGCGCAATGGCAAGGCCGAGGCCGGTGCCGTCGCTGCGTGTGGTATAAAAAGGCTCAAACAAACGGGCCGACGTAATCTTGTCCATCCCGCAACCATTGTCTTCTACCATTATCAACAAACTGTCCTTCTCGCGCTGCACAGACAGTTCGATGCGCCCATCCTCCCGTCCGGCAACGGCTTGCAGTGCATTTTCCAGCAAGCTGGTTAGCGCACTGACCAGCGATTTGCGCTTGCCCATGAGAACAGTGCTTGCGTTCCCATCATTAACAATAAACCGCACATGGCTGTTTTGTGCCAGCGGCTCAAAGTTTTGCGTCAATTCAGCCAGAATATCCGTCACGGAAAAATGTTCGCGCCCCAGTGCTTCGCCACGCGCAAACAACAGCATGTCCTGGATAAGTCGCTCGATGTGCTTCAGGCGCGCCACAGTTTTTTGCGCGATGGCAGCATGCGCTGCGGGAGACAAGGCCGCGTTTTCCAGGTTCCCCGCATACAGTAAAGCAGCAGCCAGGGGTGTCCTCAGTTGATGCGCCAGTTGCGCTGCCATTTCACCCATCGCTGCCAGGCGCTGATGGCGCTCTGCCTGGGTTTTCAAGTGCTGCGCCTCGGTGATATCGTGCAATAGAACAATGCGGCCACCGGCTGAATCAAGCGGGGTGACGGCAATCGCCAACCGTCTCTCGTCACATAAATATTCGCCAGGCGTATCACCCGGCTGCAACGCTTCCGCCTGGATCGCCGTCCAGCCAGCGCCGACTTTTACTCCGCCAAGCAAACGACTCGCCGCAGGATTAATTTGTACCGCACAGCCGGACTCATCAAGCACCACGACACCCGCGGGCAGGGCATCAAGCAACAAGCTCAAGCGCTCCGTCAATGCCGCTTTTTCTTGATATTGCTGACGCAACGCACCGTTGGCCACAGCCAACTCTTCAGTGAGCCTAACAACTTGATTTTGCAAATCGCTGTAGGCGTTGCTTAACTCATCCGATGCCTGACTAAAAATACGAAAGGCTTCAGCCAGACGTGCAGCCTCATCCGGCGCAACCTGAGATGATCGCGCATGGGATGTCAAAGTTTCAGCCGAAACGGGTGGGCTTTGCATAAGTTTCGATGATGGCAGAATTGAGGATGACAAACAAGAAAATGAGCACCCGATATACCGGCAATAATTGCCGCTTCTTTCGAGAACCGTTCTCGCCATGTCAGTGCATACTCAGCACATTGAGCAAGCTGACGCACAAACATACCCTATCGAACACACGTAATGGCAGAAACCGCTACCGCCTCTTCACCGCTTCCATTGTCGATGGAGGCTTTTATGCGCCTGAACAACCAGCAGAAACTTGTGGGCATGATTGTCATCGCCCTGTTTTTCGCAATTGTGATTGGTGGTTTTCTGTGGGTCCGCGAACCAGCATACGCCGTGTTGTTTTCGATCCAGGATGAAAAAGACGGCGGCCAGATTGTTGCTGCATTGCAGCAGCAAAATATCCCCTACCATTTCAGCGAAGGGGGGCATACTATTCTCGTGCCACAAAACGTCGTACACGATACCCGGCTTCGGCTGGCTGCCCAAGGGCTGCCCAAGGGAGGATTGGTGGGATTTGAATTACTTGAAAATCAGAAAATGGGCATCAGCCAGTTTGCTGAACAGATTAATTATCAACGCGGACTGGAGGGCGAACTTGCCCGCTCGATACAATCGCTTGCCGCTGTTAAAGGTGCCCGCGTGCATCTGGCCATCCCCAAGCAAACAGCTTTCTTGCGTGACGAACAGAAAACATCGGCCTCTGTGCTGGTAAGCCTTTACCCCGGGCGCACGCTAGAGTCGTCGCAGGTTGCAGGCATTGTCAATCTGGTAGCCTCCAGCGTGCCGCAGCTTAACCCCCTTAATGTGACAGTGATTGACCAGGAAGGACGGCTGATTTCACAATCTCAAGATTCTTTGCGCAATGCCGGGCTGGATCCTTCGCAGCTTAAATATGCGCGCGAAATAGAGGCAAACTATGCAAAACGCATCGAGGATATTCTCTCGCCAGTTGTTGGTTCGGGCAATGTGCGGGCGCAAGTTGCTGCCGATATCGATTTTTCGCAGATTGACCAGGTCGCTGAGACCTACAAGCCCAACCCATCGCCCGAAACCACCATCCGTAGTCAACAAACTATCGAGAACAGTAGCGGCTCCCCCGCTGCTGCCGGCATACCGGGTGCCCTAAGCAACCAGCCGCCGGTACCCGCCACAGCACCGCTCACCCAGCCACCAGTGACCAGTACCAGCGGCACAAGTAATGGCAATGCACAAAATTACAGCAAGAATACCTCGACGAATTATGAAGTCGACAAAACCATTCGCCATACCAAGAGCGTACCTGGCATGGTGCATCGTTTATCGGTCGCCATCGTGGTTAATTACAAAAAAGAACTTGCGAAGGATCCCGCTAAATCCAAGTCACTGCCACTGACTGATGCGGAAAT
>DATCQI010000089.1:0-5221 GCA_036569545.1 Rugosibacter sp.
CTTTCTAACTACCCTCTTAACCGGACTTTGAATCGGAAGATCAACCACCGACTCAGCTATTTTCTCAACTGTGTTGTCAGTGATATCCACGGGCTTTTCCGAGGTAGATTGTTCATTCATGGGGATATATCGCCTGAAATAAATTACATAGGGTCATAAGCACTCTTGCACTCCTTTTACTGCACATTTTTCACGGATTTGGCACCAATCCAGCCTGACTGCGCCGTATCACCAGCGCCGACTTTTCATGTGTTCTGAATGACGATTTTCGGAAACTTGCTCGTCTGATCTTGCGCTTGTTCAGCCATTTTTATCGCCAGTCGACGCGCGATAGTGGCATAAATCGCGGCAATACGACCATCTGGTTCGGCAACGACAGTCGGCTTGCCAGAATCCGTCTGTTCGCGAATCGCGATATCCAGCGGCAGCGCACCCAACAATTCAATATCATAATCCTTTGCCATGCGGTCGCCACCACCGGCGCCAAAAATAGGCTCTGCGTGACCACAACTCGAACAAATATGAATACTCATATTTTCGACGACACCCAGGATCGGCACGCCGACCTTCTGAAACATTTTAAGCCCTTTGCGCGCATCAAGCAACGCAATATCCTGCGGAGTTGTCACAATGACAGCACCCGTGACGGGTACTTGCTGCGCCAGAGTAAGCTGAATATCGCCCGTGCCGGGCGGCATATCAACAATCAGGTAATCGACATCCTGCCAGCGAGTTTCATTCAACAATTGCATCAGCGCCTGGGTCACCATCGGGCCGCGCCAAACCATAGGTTGCTCGGGGTCAATCAATAAACCAATCGACATCGCCTGGATACCATGTGCCATCATGGGCAAGATACCCTGCCCCTCAACAGCTTCGGGCTGACCGTGAATACCCAGCATTTGCGGCAGTGATGGTCCATAAATATCGGCATCCAGAATGCCTACTGTCGCGCCTTCTCTCATCAATGCCAGCGCCAGATTCACGGCCGTAGTTGACTTACCCACCCCGCCTTTGCCGCTGGCCACGGCGATGATATTTTTTACACCCGGGATTAATTTCACCCCACGCTGCACCGCATGCGCAACGACAGTCGAATACACATTAGCGGTAATCCTGCCAATATCCGGAATACCTTGCAAACCCGAAATTACCAGTGCACGCAGTGCTTCTATTTGGCTTTTGGCAGGGTAACCCAGCGCCACATCCAAAGTGACATCCGTGCCCGAGACCTGAATATTTTTGACACTGCGGCCGGATACAAAATCCCGGCCGGTATTGGGGTCAAGCACACCCCTTAATGCATCCTGAATCGTGCGTTCTGTTATTTGTGCGGAAGTTGTCATGGCAGCAGAGGCGAGGGAAAGTCCAAAATAAATCTAAATAATTGCAGATGAATCTGGCGGTTCGATAAGTATTCGTTGATTTAATGCTGACACATTATACCGAGTGAAACCTGAGCTGTTTCCTAGAGCCGCCAAGCCTTTGCTAAACTTGGCAGCTAACTGAACCTTACTCGACTCAAATCACATCACGCCATGGCCCGCAAAATTCTAGTCACCAGCGCCCTGCCCTACGCCAACGGCGCAATACACCTTGGCCATCTGGTCGGCTACATGCAAACCGATATCTGGGTGCGCCTGCAAAAACTGCGTGGCCGCGAATGCTGGTATGTCTGCGCTGATGATACACACGGCACGCCCATCATGTTGCGCGCTGAAAAAGAGGGCATCACGCCCGAGCAACTCATTGCCAACATGCATATTGACCACAGCCGCGATTTTGCCGGCTTTCATGTGGCGTTTGATAATTACTACACCACGCACTCGGATGAGACGCGTCTTTATGCCGAAGAAATTTACGCAAAACTCAAAGCCGTTGATTTGATTGATGTGCGCTCCATCGAGCAGCATTACGACCCGGTCAAACAGATGTTTCTGCCCGACCGCTTCATCAAGGGCGAGTGTCCCAAATGTGGTGCCAAAGATCAATACGGCGATTCCTGCGAAGTCTGCGGCGCAGCCTATGCACCCACCGACTTGAAAGACCCGTATTCGGCGATCTCTGGTGCCAAACCGGAATTACGCTCATCCGAACATTATTTTTTCAAGCTATCTGACCCGCGCTGCCAAGATTTTTTACGCCACTGGACAAGCGAAAAAGGCCGCCTGCAAACCGAGGCTACCAACAAACTGCAAGAATGGCTAGGCCAACCGGGAGAAAACAAGCTCACCGATTGGGACATCTCGCGCGACGCACCGTATTTCGGCTTTGAAATTCCCGATGCGCCCGGCAAATATTTTTACGTCTGGCTCGATGCGCCCATCGGCTACATGGGTTCATTCCAAAATCTGTGCGCTAAAAAAGGGCTCGATTTCAACGAATTCTGGGGCAAGGACTCCACCGCCGAGCTGTACCATTTCATCGGCAAAGATATTCTTTATTTTCACGCCCTGTTCTGGCCCGCCGAACTTGAATTTGCGGGTTATCGCACGCCAACGCAAGTATTCGCCCACGGCTTTCTCACTGTCGACGGCGCCAAGATGAGCAAATCGCGCGGCACTTTTATCACCGCCGAATCCTACCTGACACAAGGCCTCAACCCGGAATGGCTGCGTTACTACTTTGCTGCCAAGCTCAATGGCTCCATGGAAGACATTGACCTGAACCTGGATGATTTTGTCAGCCGCGTGAATTCTGATCTCATCGGTAAATACATCAATATCGCCAGTCGCGCAGCGGGTTTTATCGAGAAACATTTTGCGGGCAAATTGCTGGATGAAGATTTTCATGAGCGTCTGCGCGCCTATCTGCCTGATGTCGCGCTTGCCGCCGACGAAATTGCCCAGTATTACGAAACCCGCGATTTCGCGCGTGCCACCCGCCGTATCATGGCCTTGGCTGATCAGGTTAACCAGTATGTTGATCATCATCAACCGTGGAAATTAGCCAAACACGGAGGGAAAGAACGCGAATTACACGTGGTATGCACAACCCTGATCAATGCTTTTCGCCTGCTCACGCTGTATCTCAAACCCATATTGCCCAAACTCGCACAGCGTGCCGAAGAATTCCTCAACATTGCGCCGCTGTATTGGGCTGACGCCAATCACCTGCTGCCTCCATCGCATCTCATCAACCCTTATGAACACCTTATGCAGCGTATCGAACCCAAACAAATAGAAGCGCTTATTGCCGCGAATCGTGAAACCATGACAACCCCTACAACACCCCTCGAAGCCATTCTCTCCACCCCTGAATCTTCTCCAACCATAGCCATCGATGATTTCAACAAGATTGACCTGCGCATCGCCCGCATTACCGACGCGCAGCATGTTGAAGGCGCTGACAAGCTCATCCGCCTGACACTTGATCTGGGTGGTGAGCCCACACAGACACGCAACGTCTTCGCTGGCATCAAGGCTGCTTACAGCCCTGAGCAACTCATCGGTCGGCTCACCGTCCTGGTGGCCAATCTCGCGCCGCGTAAAATGAAGTTCGGCCTGTCTGAAGGCATGGTACTGGCTGCTTCGGATATCGATGGAAAATCACCCGGACTCTTTCTGCTCTCCCCCGACAGCGGCGCACAACCCGGCATGCGTGTTAAATAAATGGACACACATGTCCATTTATTTAACAGAATAGCAAGAATTCTTTTATATAAGAATTCCACAACCATTTGATATTATTGGTAATTGAAAATATGGTACGCTACATGCTTAATATCTCATGTCGCCTTTCTTAATTTCAAGGAAAAATCATGCCTAGCAAACAATCCGGTTTTACTCTCGTCGAAATCGCCATCGTGCTGGTCATTATCGGCTTGCTGTTGGGCGGTGTGCTAAAGGGTCAGGAACTGATCAACAGCGCGAAAGTGAAAAACATGGCTAGCGACTTTCGCAATCTCCAGGTAATGATCTACGGCTATCAAGACAAATACAAAAAAATGCCGGGCGATGATAACGCAGCTGTTTTACGATTTAACTTGGCTGCAGGCCATGAAGGGAATGGCAACGGCGTCATTGAAGGACTCTGGAATCAAACAGATCCAGCGGCGGCAAATGCAAACGAAGCTGTTCTTGCATGGGAACACCTTCGTAAAGCAAATCTAGCTTCGGGATCAACGGATTTTTCTAGTGTTGCCGCCGCTACGGCATCTTTGCCGACAAACTCTGAAGGGGGTCAATTCGGCTTTAGTGGCACAAAACCAATCACAACGATGACAGGGGGAACTTTCTATGCATGCTCGGACAGCATTGATGGAAAATTCGCGGCACTGCTCGATTTAACCCTTGATGACGGAAAATCAAATTCTGGCTCAGTACAAGCCATTGAGCAATCAGGGGGCGTTACTCAAGCCAATGGCACCAAACCTGCAGCAGCAAGCTTTGTAGAGGGTACTCGTTACACTGTTTGCATGACTTACTAGCACTGGCTACATCCATTCTCTATAAAAAGCCCGCCTTAGGCGGGCTTTTTATTTCTACTTGCCGTGCAGCAGCGCATCCTCACCCGCCACAACGGCTGCTGCTGTTCCCAGCAACACCACCACATCGCCTTCCATCAGCTCTAGCGAAGATTCTGGCTTCAAACCCCGCTGCGAGCGGCGTCGAATAGCCGTCATGCCGGCGCCGACTTTTGCCAGATCAAGGTCGGCTACGCAATGACCAATAGCCCAGGCGCCCGGTGTTAGGGTCACCGCATGCAGACGCGGCTGATCAGCATCCGTTAGTTGCTCGCCTGCATCGGTCGCCCCATGAAAAAAGCCGCGTAACAACGCATAGTGCTGCTCGCGCATTTCACGCAGGCGCTTGATCACTTTGTGCATTGGAATGCCCGATAGCGCCAGCGCATGGGTGGCCAGCATCACGCTGGATTCCAGCGCCTCGGGTACCACTTCGGCAGCACCGGCGGCGTAGAGTTTTTCCATGTCTTCATCGTTGCGCGCACGCGAAACAATGGGCACTTCCGGCCGCAACTCACGCACGCGATGAATTACTCGCAAAGCTGTGCCAATATCCGCAAACGTGATGATGACCACACTCGCACGCGCCAACCCTGCGGCGAGCAACATCTCCTTGCGCGTTCCATCGCCCCATGACACCGCCTCGCCTGCTGCGGTTGCAGCACGGACTCGCTCAGGATCCGGATCCAGCGCCATGAACGAAATATCTTCCGCCTCAAGAAAGCGCGCCAGATGCTGACCTGTACGCCCAAAACC